>CAYWDD010000174.1:1553-3820 GCA_964456935.1 uncultured Faecalibacterium sp.
TAAAAATATTCCCCGATAAGCCGATTACGGAAAAACCCGCCGAAACACGTATGGGTTCCGGTAAAGGTTCTCCCGAATATTGGGTAGCAGTCGTTAAACCCGGTCGTGTTCTTTTTGAAATGGACGGAGTAAACGAAGAAGTTGCAAAAGAAGCTATGCGTCTCGCATCGCACAAGCTCCCGATAAAGTGTCGCTTTGTAACAAAAGAAACACTTGATAAGGAACTCGGCATCGAGAATAACGCTGAAAAGGAGGGTTAAGCAATGAAGGCATCTGAACTTAAGAAAATGTCCGTTGAGGAACTTAACAAGAAGCTTGCAGAACTGAAAGACGAGTTGTTCAAACTTCGTTTTCAGCACGCTATAAATCAGCTTGACAACCCTCATAAAATTGCGGATGTAAAAAAAGATATTGCTCGTGTAATGACAATCATTACAGAGAAAAATGCGTAAAGGGGGATACTTAAATGGCAAGCGAAAACCGTAACCTGAGAAAGACAAGAGTGGGAATGGTTGTCAGCGACAAAATGGATAAAACCGTTGTTGTTGCTATCGTTGACAATGTTAAGCACCCCACATACGGAAAAATTATAAAGAGAACCACAAAGGTACATGTGCATGATGAAGAAAACACATGCGGTATCGGCGATAAGGTTCAGATTATGGAAACAAGACCTCTTTCTAAAACAAAAAGATGGAGACTTGTTCAGATCATCGAAAAGGCGAAGTAATCAAACACTTCATTCTCTCACAGTAACACGTCAAAGAGCGTGTCGTAAAAATAACAGGAGGATTTATAGCTATGCTTCAACAGCAATCACATATGAAGGTTGCCGACAACACGGGCGCAAAAGAGCTTATGTGCATCAGAGTGCTCGGCGGCACCGGCAGACGCTATGCTAACATCGGCGATGTAGTTGTAGCGTGTGTTAAGAAAGCAGCACCCGGCGGTGTTGTTAAAAAAGGTGATGTTGTGCGTGCAGTAATCGTCAGAAGTGCAAAGGGTATTCGCCGCAACGACGGATCATACATCAAATTTGACGAAAATGCAGCAGTCATCATCAATGACGACAAAACTCCCAAGGGAACCCGTATATTCGGTCCTGTAGCTCGTGAGCTTCGTGAAAAAGAATATACC
The DNA here is from genome assembly GCA_964456935.1 of uncultured Faecalibacterium sp. Classification (GTDB taxonomy): domain Bacteria; phylum Bacillota; class Clostridia; order Oscillospirales; family Acutalibacteraceae; genus UBA6857. The sequence goes on from CAYWDD010000174.1 coordinate 2,691, forward strand.
AGAATTCTCTCCCTTGCACCCGAAGTTCTTTAATGGAGGTAGAAAAGATGAAAGTACATGTAAAAACAAATGATACCGTAATCGTTATCTCCGGTGACGATAAGGGTAAAAAGGGAAAGGTACTTCAGGTATCTCCCAAGGAAGGCAAAGTAATCGTAGAGGGCGTAAATATTGTTAAAAAGCACGTCAAACCGAGACCTCCGCAAGAGGTAGGCGGAATAGTCGATGCCGAAGCTCCTATGTATTCAAGCAAAGTTCAGCTCTACTGCGAAAAATGCGGTAAAGCTACAAGAGCCTCTTTCAAAATTGAAGGAGACAAGAAAACTCGTGTCTGCGCCAAATGCGGCGCCGCACTTTAATGCGGAGGTGTAAAAATGGCTAGACTTAGAGATTTATACAAGTCGGAAGTAGCTCCCGCACTCATGAAAAAATTTGAGTATAAGAGCTGCATGCAAATACCCAAGATTGATAAAGTTGTGATCAATGTAGGTGCAGGCGATGCTAAGGAAAATTCCAAAGTTATCGACAGCATCATCGGTGATCTCGCTTTGATTTCGGGTCAGAAACCCGTTGCGACTTATGCCAGAAAGTCAGTTGCTAACTTCAAGCTCCGTCAGGGGATGAAAATCGGCGCTAAAGTAACTCTCAGAGGAGAAAAAATGTATGAGTTTATTGACAGACTCTTTAATTTCGCTCTTCCCAGAGTTCGTGACTTTAAAGGTATCAACCCCGATGCATTTGACGGCAGAGGAAATTATTCTCTCGGCCTCAAAGAACAGCTTATCTTCCCTGAGATCGAGTACGATAAAGTTGACAAGATCCGCGGTATGGATATCGCTTTCGTAACAACAGCACAAACAGATGCGGAAGCACGCGAGCTTCTCGCACTTATGGGCGCACCGTTTGCAAAACAGGGGGATGAAAGATAATGGCAAAGAAGGCAATGATACTCAAACAGCAGAAAAAGCAAAAGTATTCAACAAGAGAATATACTCGTTGCAAAATCTGCGGCAGACCTCATGCTTATCTTCGTAAATACGGTATCTGCCGTATATGCTTCCGTGAACTCGCTTACAAAGGCGAAATTCCCGGTGTAAGAAAAGCAAGCTGGTAAGAGGTCGGATCGGAAA
>CAYWDD010000175.1:0-3804 GCA_964456935.1 uncultured Faecalibacterium sp.
CACTACGTTCGCAGAAGCCCGGCAGCTGCCCTTAGGGGCGGCTGCCGGGCGTTACAGGCGGGATAAGGTGCATTTGAGCGAAAGCGAGAAAGCACTGCATACCGCCCGTGTGCAGGAATGTAGTTAAGATGAAAGCTAAAAGGCTGCACGAACTAAAAGTCAGCACATCTTGTCGCCCCTTTAGGGGAGATGTTTTATCAGATACTCTGTATCTGATAAAACAGAGGGGTCAACTCCCCACTGTGCAGAAATCAAAAGTCAGAATATCTAACATCTAACGTCTAAAATCTACCATCTAAATTCCTTGACAACCCCCTCCCAAAGTTATATAATATAAATACCTCATAAGGGTATATTCGGACGTGTATATAGGAGGTTTAAATGGAAAATATAGATAATACGGATATCGTTGACCTTGATGAAAATATTCGAGATACCGATATCTCGGACATCGCTCAAGATGTGCCGTGTGAAAACTGTTGTTCTCACAAAACTAAGAAAAGAACACAGGAAGAATACCGTTCGCTCATCAACAGACTTAACCGAATCGAGGGTCAGGTAAGAGGTGTAAAGAAAATGCTCGACACCGATACCTACTGCACCGACATATTGACGCAGGTCAGTGCAATACAGGCGGCATTGAACGCTTTTAACCGTGAACTGCTTTCAAATCATATTCACACCTGCGTTGCCGATGATATAAGAAACGGCAAGGACGAAACTATAGACGAACTTGTATTACTTCTTAGAAAATTGATGAAATAGGGGTGAGAAAGTTGGAAAAATATAATATCATCGGTATGTCGTGTGCCGCTTGTTCCGCAAGGGTCGAAAAAGCTGTTTCGGCTGTCGAAGGTGTTGACGTTTGTACCGTGAACCTGTTGACAAATTCAATGACGGTAGACGGCAGTGCATCTGCGGAAACAATTATTGCCGCTGTCGAAAATGCAGGGTACGGGGCAAGTCTTGACGCACCGAACCAAGGTCAGTCGGCAAAACAAGCGTCGGGTGCGGAAAAGTCGGAAAAAACGCTTGTGGCACGGCTTGTTTCATCTGTCATTTTCCTTGCAGTGCTGATGTATATCTCTATGGGACATACAATGTGGGGCTTTCCGCTCCCCGAAATCATGAGCCGCAATCCGCTCATCATCGCAATTTCACAGATGATACTTGCCGCAACAGTTATGATAATTAACCAAAAGTTCTTCATAAACGGCACTAAGGGTATCATTCATAAAGCACCGAATATGGACACATTGGTGGCTTTGGGTTCTGCCGCCTCTTTCGGCTACAGCACATTCATCGTGTTCTCAATGGCTAATGAGATGTTTTTGGGAAATGCCGATGCGGTACACGAAATGCTCCATGAACTTTACTTTGAGTCTGCCGCCATGATACTTGCTCTTATCACGGTCGGTAAAATGCTTGAGGCAAAAGCCAAGGGCAAAACAACAGATGCACTCGAATCACTGATGAAACTCGCACCGAAAACCGCCACCGTCATAAAGGACGGGAAAGAAACGGTCGTTCCGATTGAAAATGTCCAAAGAGGTGATTTGTTTATTGTACGCCCGGGTGAGAATATCCCCGTTGATGCCGTGGTAACAGACGGACATTCTGCGGTAGACGAATCCGCATTGACAGGTGAGAGCCTGCCCGTGGACAAGGCTAAAGGCGACAACGTATCTTCGGGTACATTAAACAAGTCAGGTGTCATATACTGTCAGGCAACCAAAGTGGGAGAGGACACCACCCTTGCACAGATAATCAAGACGGTAAGCGATGCGGCTGCAACAAAAGCCCCCATAGCTAAAACCGCCGATAAGGTGTCGGGTGTGTTCGTTCCTGTAGTCATAACAATAGCGGTCATAGCAACTGTAGTGTGGCTGATAGCAGGAGAAAGTTTCGGCTATGCTCTTGCAAGAGGAATATCGGTGCTTGTCATAAGCTGTCCGTGTGCGTTGGGACTTGCGACACCTGTCGCAATTATGGTCGGTACGGGAATGGGTGCTAAAAACGGAATCCTCTTTAAGACGGCAACCGCACTTGAAGAGGCAGGTAAAGTAAAAACGGTCGCACTCGATAAAACCGGCACTATCACAAGCGGACACCCGAGCGTAACGGACATTATCCCGACTGACGGAATAACAAAAGACGAGCTGTTACGTCTTGCGGCATCACTTGAAAAAAACAGCGAACACCCCTTAGCGGAGGCAGTTCGCCTTGAATCGGAAAAGAAAAATATACAGACCATGCAGGTCGAAAACTTGGAAATACTCCCCGGTAACGGACTTGTCGGTGTACTTGAAAGCAAGGCTATTACAGGAGGAAATCTTCGCTTTATATCCGAGAGGGCGAGCGTACCCGAAAATATGAAAGCTAAAGCACAGACTCTTTCGGACAGCGGAAAGACTCCCTTATTCTTCACATATGACGGTGAGTTTATCGGAATCATAGCTGTTGCAGATACGGTGAAAGAGGACAGTGCCAAGGCGATTGAAGAACTTCGTCAAATGGGCATAAGAACCGTCATGCTCACGGGGGATAACGAAAGGACAGCACGAGCTATCGGCAGTCAGGTCGGTGTCGATGAGGTAATATCGGGTGTACTTCCCGACGGAAAAGAGAGCGTAATACGAAAGTTACAGCAAGACGGAAAGGTCGCCATGGTCGGTGACGGAATAAATGACGCTCCTGCACTTACGAGAGCCGATATAGGAATCGCCATAGGTGCGGGAACGGACGTTGCCATAGATGCGGCTGACATCGTACTTGTAAAAAGCACACTTTCGGACGTGCCTGCGGCTATAAGGCTCAGCAGAAAGGCACTTAGGAACATTCACGAAAACCTGTTCTGGGCATTTTTCTACAATGCGATAGGAATCCCTCTTGCGGCAGGTGTGTTTATTCCGATATTCGGTTTAACGCTCACACCGATGTTCGGTGCGGCGGCAATGAGCCTTTCGAGCTTTTGCGTTGTAACAAACGCACTCAGGCTTAATTTTGCAAAGATAAAAAATGATTTATCAATAAAAGAAAAGGAGATAAAAACAATGGTAAAAGTAATGAATGTAGAAGGTATGATGTGTCCTCACTGTGAGATGCACGTTAAGAACGCACTTGAGGCAATCGACGGTGTAACACAGGCAGTCGCAAACCACAACGACGGCACAGTCACCGTAACGCTTTCAAAAGACGTATCGGACGAGGTATTAAGCGAGGCTGTTACCAAGGCAGGATATGTTGTTAAGTGAGGCAGGCACGCTGTTGCTTGCAATGAAGTATCGCTCTGCTGACTGCCGGCTTTTTGATTATAACAAAAAATCCGTCTTGCACTTGACAAGACGGAAACTCTCGCATATAATATATATGCGAGAGGGTTTGCGATAAGCGGCTATGCCCTCAAATGTAGTTTAAAGAATAAACCGCCATTTTAAGAGTGTGTTGGCGGTTTATTTCTTTTTATGCTCAAGAATCAGAATAACTAATTCTATGATAGCAACGATTAACATCGAATAACTAATAAGGTCTTCTAATGTTATGTATTGCATAAGCATCACCCCCTAGCGAGGGCAAGAGTATAGCCGCCTTACCGTTAGTGCAGAACCAAAATTATTATATCTTTTTTGTTGCATTTTGTCAACAAAAAACTTTTCACTATTACCTCTTACATCTTACCTGCGAGTGACAGCGAGCAATAATCCAAACAATCCCGACAGCACCGTTCGGTGCTGTCGGGATTGTCATAAGGGGTCAATGTCGCAGTATTGTGCTTATTTAAGGTAATATCTTGTCTTGCCTTGA
>CAYWDD010000176.1:0-3782 GCA_964456935.1 uncultured Faecalibacterium sp.
AGACACAGAGGTGCAGGTATGGGCGGCGGACATGACGAAAGAGAACAGACTCTTAACCAGCTCCTTGTCGAAATGGACGGTTTCGGTGTAAATCAGGGTGTCATCGTCATTGCAGCTACAAACAGACCTGACATACTTGATCCGGCATTATTAAGACCCGGAAGATTTGACAGACAAGTCACCGTCAATTACCCCGACATGAAGGGCAGACGTGAGATACTCGCCGTTCACGCTAAAGGCAAGCCCTTAGCTCCCGACGTTGATCTTGATACAATAGCAAGTTCGACCGCAGGATTTACGGGTGCGGATCTTGAAAACCTTCTTAATGAATCGGCTTTACTTGCCGCAAGAAGAAAGAAAAAAGCCATAACCATGAAAGAAATAGAGGAAGCCACTATAAAGGTCGTCGTCGGAACGGAAAAGCGTTCACACAAGATGACGGACAAAGAGAAAAGGCTTACAGCTTATCATGAGGCAGGACACGCAGTTGCTACGTTCTCACTTTCTACGCAAGATCCCGTTCATGAGATATCTATTATCCCCAGAGGTATGGCAGGCGGTTATACGATGTCAATACCGACCGAAGATAAGAGTTATAAGAGCCGACAGGAAATGCTTGATGATCTCGTTGTCCTTTTGGGCGGCAGAGTTGCAGAGGCACTTGTTATCGGTGATATATCGACAGGCGCATCAAACGATATCGAACGTGCCAGTGACATTTCAAGAAAAATGGTTACAAAGTACGGTATGAGCGATAATCTCGGTCCGATTGCATTCGGTTCTGAAAATGACGAAGTATTCCTCGGAAAGAACTATAACCATGTTCGCAATTATTCCGAAAAGACAGCCTCGGAGATCGATGCCGAGATCGACAGCATCATGAAGAATGCTTACGCAAGATGCGAAACTATCCTTAAAGAAAACATGGATAAACTCAGCACCGTTGCCGAGTACCTTATAACAAACGAAAAGGTCAGCGGAGAAGTATTCAAGCAGCTTATGACTGGCGAAGTCTTGTCACAGCCGGAGAATGTTCCGAGCGAATCGGAAACCGAAACCGAAAACTGATATCACGCAAAAAGCGGCAGGAAAAACCTGCCGCTTGTATTTTAAGTTTCTGCTAAATCCGTCAACGGCATCGGAGCGTACCTGCGGGCGGTTACACTTAACCTCTCATCGCATTTATCTGATAGCAAAGCGTCATAAGGCTGTCGGAAAGATGAACGTTTTCGACAACGATATTCGGATACTGTGCTTTGATATCAATGTGTGTAAAATTCCAAAATGCTTTCACACCGCATGAAATGAGCCTTTTAATGAGCATCTCGGATTCGACCGTTGTCGGAACGCATAAAACGGCAACAACGGGGGAGTACCTTTGACAAAAAGTCTCCAACTCATCTGTGCTTTTAACCTTAAGCCCCCTTATCTCGTTTGAAACAAGAGATTTGTCCTCATCGAAGATGCCTATAAGCTTAAATCCACGCTTTTCAAACGACATATGTCTTGATATCGCTTGACCGAGATTTCCCGCACCTATCATGATAGTCTTTTTCTCTTTGTCAACACCGAGAATTATCCCTATCTCATCATAGAGCATACTTACATTGTAGCCATAGCCCTGCTGACCGAAACCGCCGAAGCAGTTGAGGTCCTGCCTTATCTGAGATGCCGTAAGTCCCATCTGTCTTGACAGCTCAAGAGAAGAAATTCGCTGAACGTTCTTTTCTTTAAGTAAACCTAAAAATCTGTAATATCTCGGAAGTCGTTTTATGACCGACATTGAAATGCTTTTATTATTAGACATAATACCACCTTAACTTGTTTAAACTTTTAACAATCTACATAATAGTACATAATAATTTTTTTGTCAATATTTTAATCCTAACAGTTGATGAATTTATAATAATGTGGTATACTTAACAACGTACTTAACTGCAAATTAAAACAAAGAAAGTTGCAAATAAAAATAAAGGATGTAATGAATTATGTTAGAAATATTGAAGATCGTAATGCTGGCAGTGGTTCAAGGTATAACGATCTTGTTGCCGGTTTCATCTCTCGGTCACTTCTCGCTTATGAAAGAAGTGTTCGGATATACGGACGAAAACTTTAACGCAAGCTTTTACTATGCTCTTTTCTCACTTGCCGCAGTTCTCGCTCTTTATATTTACTATGCAAAGATGCACAAGAAGATCCTTTGCAATATGTTCAAGTCAAACGACAAGATAAAGAACGAAAAGGAACAGGCTTATAAGATAGCCGGAAGAAACATCTTGCTTTCGCTCGCTCCTTTGGCTGTACTCGCAATTCCCACAAGCAAGTCGAGATTTGTCGGCTCTATGTGGACGTATTTCCTCAGTGACGGAAGTTTACTTTTTGTCGGTATAGCAAGCATTTTCTGTGCGATATTTATGTTTATTTCGATTTGGTATCTCAAGCAGGGCAATGAAAATAAGACCTCGTTGCTTGAGCCGAAAAACGCTGTTTTCTTCGGAATTTTCCAGATTCCGGCTTACATTTTCCCCGGACTTTCCCACGTTGCCATAGGTGCGTCAAGAACGGCTGTCTGCGATATCGATGCAAAGAACGTTTTTAAAGAGGCTTTTCTCTACATAACTCCGGCATACCTTATCGTGAATCTCTTCAGAGTTATATATTACGCAATAACCGTCGGTGGGATCAATATTATCGCATCAATAATCGGTTTTTTGGTAAGCTTTGTTATTTCATATTTGGTACTCGGAACTGTCAACAGGTTCTTCAATTCAAGAGCATATACGGCATTTACGATATATACGCTCGTATTCGGTATTCTTGTTATAGCAACATCTCTTATTCAGATGTTTATGTGATTTAATGTGATTTTAAGTAAAGTCGGGCATAGTGTCCGACTTTAAGTGTAAAATATCAGAATATAATTTTTGCGAAGATTTATACTGATAACGGAGGATATAATGGCTCAAACAAAAAAAAAGACTTCCAAGACAAGCAAAAACACGTCAGGGAAGAAAAATACAGCTAACAAAAAGACAAATACTAAGCCTAAAAAGGAATCGGCACCCGAAAAAGAAACACAGCAAAGCTCGGTCAAGTTCCAAAAGACGTACGCAGAGAAACAGCAAATATACGCTCTGTGTTTTATTTCCGTGGGCATCTTGCTTTGCTGCTTTGCACTTATTCCCGGAATAAAGGTCTGGGCAAGTATCAGAGGTTTTCTCCTTGCCGTTTTCGGTAACGGATTTTTCCTGCTGACTTTTCTTATGTTCGCTTTCGGTATAATTGCCGCAACGAACAAATTTAAAAAGAGTCCGGCAAGTTTTGTATATCTCAGCCTTTCGCTGACCTGCCTTTTTTCAAGCATAATACATATATGCACAAATGCGGTCACAGTGGGCGGATTTTCCGAATGGTGGGCACAACTTAGTGAAAGTGCAACCATAGGCTGGTTTGCAAGCGAACAGGGAATACATCTGACAGGCGGCATACTCGGTGCTGCGGTCGGTGGACTCCTTTTACAGGCTTTCGGAAAAACAGCGGCTTTGGCAACAACTGTAATTCTCTTTACAGCTAACACAATGCTTTTGACAGGCTTGACGTTTAACATAATCGGAACGTCGATAAAAGACGTTTTCTATCTTCTCAGAGATAAATCAGCCGAAAGACGTGAAGTTAAGAAAGTCGAAAAAGAGGAACTTAATAAACGTCTTGAAGAAGAAAGAGAGCGAGATGAGAGAAATAAAGCTCTTATAGCTCAGGCAATGGCGGAAGAAAATGCAAGA
>CAYWDD010000177.1:0-3767 GCA_964456935.1 uncultured Faecalibacterium sp.
GGTGCTTGACACAGATGCAAGCGGCAGAGTAAAGGAAATATCGATCTGTCCGTCAACGGATAAAGTTGAGCCTTATTCACTTAACATCATCGTCATGTCGAGAGTTCTCCTTGAAAGACTCATAAACGGTGCGGTAAGCTCAGATGCGACACTGTTTGAAAGAGATATAATCCAGAAGAATGTCAAATCACTCAGAATTTACGGCTATGAAGTCAAGGAATATGCAAAGACGATTGACTCACTTCAAAGCTATTACGACATAAGTTTGGCTCTTGTTTCGGGTGACTACAAGCTCCTTTTCAACAAGGAAAGACCCGTTTACACCAAGGTCAGAGATAATATGCCGACCACCTACGGCTTAAGTTCCGACGTTAAAGGCTCACTTATAGCGGACGGCTGTATCATCAAGGGCAAGGTCGAAAACTCGATACTCTTCAGAGGTGTAACCGTTGAAGAAGGAGCGGAGATACGAAACTCAATAGTCATGCAGGGTACGTTCGTAGGACAGAATGCCAAGGTCAACCATGCAATACTTGATAAGGGTGTATTTGTCAAGCCGGCAAGAGAGCTGTCCGGTGCGGAAACCTATCCTCTGTATGTCGGCAAAAAGATTACAGTATAAAAAGGGTGTGAAAGTATGAAAGTTTTATATGTAGCAAGCGAAGCTCTGCCTTTTATGGCAAGCGGCGGACTCGGTGATGTCGCAGGCTCACTTCCGCAGGCACTTCGCCGCCGTCTTATAGGCTGCCGTGTTGTCATGCCGATGTATGACACGATAAAGCAGGAGCTTAAGGATAAGATGACATTTGTGACAAGCATCTCCGTGCCTGTCGCATGGCGACGTCAGTATTGCGGTATCTTTGAGGCTAAGGCAAACGGAGTTATATACTATCTTCTTGATAATCAGTATTACTTCAAGCGTGACACCATCTACGGTCACTATGACGATGCGGAGAGATTTGCGTTCTTTTCAAGAGCGGTACTCGAAATGTTACCGCACATCGACTTTAAGCCCGACATAATACATTGCAATGACTGGCAAAGTGCATTGACTCCCGTTTTCTATACAACTATGTATGCAAAAGACCCATGGTATCAGGGAATCAAAACAGTATTTACTATCCATAATATACAGTATCAGGGTGTGTACGGCAAGGAGCTTATCAATGACGTTATCGGTCTTGAGGGTAGCGCAAACATTCTCGAATACGATGGTGACGTTAACTTCATGAAGGGCGCTATCGAATGTGCCGACAAGGTTACGACCGTTTCACCGTCATACGCACAGGAGATACTCGACCCGTGGTACAGTCACGGACTCGACACTATACTTAAAGCAAGACAGTGGAAGTTGCAGGGTATTCTCAACGGCATAGACACTGTAGGCTACGACCCCGAAACAGACGAAAGCATATTTGCAAACTACTCTGCTGCGGATTGGTCTAACAAGAAAGTAAACAAGGCAGGCTTGCAGGAAAACATGGGCTTACCTGTCAATCCCGATGTACCTTTAATAGGTATAGTATCAAGACTTGTCGATCACAAGGGACTTGACCTTATCAAGGCTATCTTAGATGAACTTCTCAACACTACAAACGTTCAGCTTGTGGTTCTCGGCTCAGGTGACTGGCAGTACGAAACATTCTTCAGAGATATGGCAGACAGACATCACGACAAGATGGCGATAAGAATCGGCTTTGTACCCTCTCTTGCAAGAAAGATATATGCAGGTGCGGACTTGTTCCTTATGCCGTCAAAGAGTGAGCCTTGCGGCTTGTCACAGATGGTCGCTTTAAGATACGGCACAGTACCGATAGTCAGAGAAACAGGCGGACTTCGTGACTCGATAACAGATTCGGGTGACGGAAAAGGCAACGGCTTTACATTCAAGAGCTACAACGCTCATGATATGCTGTCGGCTATACGTCGAGGAGTCAACGCTTACTATGACAGACAGTATTGGCCGACCCTCGTTCAAAGAGCCTTGGACTGCGATTTCAGTTGGGGCAAGTCGGCTAACGAATATATTAAGATGTACAATCAGCTTTTGAAGAAGTAAAAGCTGTAAGGCGAAGCCGCCCGCCCGCAGGGCGGGCGGAACGGTGAAATTGCACCCACCGCCGACGCAGTCGGTGGTGGGTCGATTTCACCGTTGATGCAGACTTGAATCTTCATCTTATTAAGATTAAAACAACGGCAGCGAAACGCTGCCGTTGTTGTTTGCTGAAAGTTTATTTGAGCTTATTTCCGTCAGAGAACGCATTTCCGACTTCTTCGCCTAAAACGTGATACTTGTTATTAGCAGGCTCAAAAGCGATAGGTCTGAACTTTGAAAGGTCGATCTTGTCACCGCTCAGCACACTCTCGTCAACACTGACATTGACAATTTTTCCGGTAATGTTTCCGTCATCTGTGACCTTATCCAAGACACATTCCATTGTTACCGGAAGTTCGTTTATCATCGGTGCATCGACAAATTCGCTCTTTGTTACCGTAAAGCCGGATTTTTCAAGTTTTTTCGGCTCGGTATTGCCCGATGCAATTCCCACATAGTCGGAGGCGACAACATTTTGCTCGTCCGCAAAACTGACTGTAAATGCTTTTCTTGATTTGATGTTCTTAGTTGTTTTATGACCCTCACTAAGACAAAGCACAACCTTGTCCGCATCATAAAGTCCGCCCCATGCGGCATTCATGGCATCGGCAGTTCCGTCCTCGTCGTATGTGCCGATAATGAGTACCGGCAAGGGGTAAAATAAGGGTTTAGCTCCGAAATTCTTACGCATAATATCTGCTCCTTTATTATGTTTTTAAGGTTCTGATTTTGCAAAACCAAATTACCTCAATTTATATCGCTTTGATATGTTATTTTTATGTTTTTACGCTCACCCTCTATGACAGCGACTTTTTCGTTTTTCAGAACGAATATCTTGCTGCAATCGGTCAGTGTTTCTTTTTCTTCATCGCTTAAACTACGGTACAGCTGTCTTAGTTTCAGTGCGGAGAACGTTTGAGGCGTCTGCACTTGGAACATTTTACTGCGGTCGGGTATGTGTGTGATAAAACCGTTTTCACATTCGATGATAGTGTCCACTGCCGATATTGCCGCTACGCTTGCACCGTGTTTTTGTGCGGCATCTATGCTGTCTAAAATGACTCTTTCGGTTACGAACGGTCTTACCGCATCATGTGTTACGACTATGGTGTTTTCGTCAAGTCCGAAATTTTCCTCAATGAAGTCGATAGCGTTCATTACGGTGTCATTTCTCGTTTCGCCACCTGATATTACGCAGACTTTTTCAAGTCCCGACAATGTTCGTGTGCATTCGTCTATCCATTCTTTCGGACAGGCAACAACTGTTTTTTCGATTTTATCTATATTTTCAAACACCTTTGCCGTGCGCATAAGTATGCTCTCACCGTCAATTTCGATGAGCTGTTTGGGTTTGTTCGCACCGAAACGTGTACCCATGCCTCCGGCAGCAATTACAGCGTATGTCAAGATTATCCCTCCTTGAAAAATGTTCGATTTAATTATACGCTTACAGAGAGAAAAAGTCAATTTAGGTGTTAGACTTCTGCTCACTGCGTTCGCAAATGCAAAATGCAAAGGGCAAAATGCAAAATTATTGTTCTGGCTTTTAACTCTCTGCACAGAGGGAAGAAAACCCCTCTGTCTTTTTTTGTTCGCAGAACAAAAAAAGACATCTCCCCTTTCAGGGGCGACGAGAAGTTGTGCAGAAATTCAATCTTGCCTCTCCTGAAAG
>CAYWDD010000178.1:0-3760 GCA_964456935.1 uncultured Faecalibacterium sp.
AAGAGCTTATCAAACAAGGCACTTGCACGATTTCCGAGGTTATAGGAACACGAGACAGTATCATGGTTTACCTTATGCATAAGGGTGTCGAACCGCAGATGGCATTTAAGATAATGGAGATCGTCCGTAAAGGTAACGCAACTAAGCTTTTGACGGAAGAACATATTAAAGCCATGAAAGACAACGGTGTTGAACAGTGGTACATAGATTCATGTATGAAGATAAAGTATATGTTCCCGAAAGCTCACGCTGCGGCTTATGTCAGTGCCGCAATGCGTTTGGGCTGGTACAAGATATATAGACCCGTTGAATATTATGCCGCTTTCATGACAGTTCGAGGCGGTGATACCGATGCCGCAACTGTTTCACTCGGCAGACAGGCTGTGCGTGACAAGATGAAAGAGATAGACGCAAAGGGCAGAGATGCCTCAGCTACGGAAAAAGATCAATATGTCGCTTTGCAGGTCGTCAATGAGATGATGGCAAGAGGAATTGAATTTTTACCGATAGATCTCTACAAGTCAGATGCTACCGTCTATAAAATCGAGGACGGCAAGATAAGAATGCCGTTTGGTGCAATGTCGGGTACAGGTGAGGCGGCAGCCGTAGGTCTTGCAAAAGCAAGAGATGACGGTGACGGACCATTCATTTCGATTGAAGATTTGAAACACCGTTCGGGAGCATCGTCTGCGGTCATTGAATCGCTTAGGTCCGTCGGCGCACTTGAAGGCTTACCCGAAAACAGTCAGATGAGTTTATTCTCATTTTAAGCGACAGGGCAAGGAGTACCGCAATGATTTATAAATCAGTCAACGAACTTATAGGAAATACACCGTTAACGGAACTTTTCAATATTGAGAAAAAAGACAATCTTACTGCGAAAGTTACAGTCAAGCTCGAATGTATGAATCCCGGCGGAAGTGCAAAGGACAGAGTTGCACTGCATATGATAGAAAAAGCCGAGAAGTGCGGCCTGCTTAAAAGCGGTGCAACTATTATTGAACCGACGAGCGGCAACACGGGAATCGGCATTGCCGCTGTCTGTGCTTGCAAAGGCTATAAGGCGATAATGACGATGCCCGACACCATGAGCAGGGAGAGAATACAACTTCTCAAAGCATACGGGGCGGAGGTCATTCTTACAGACGGAAAGAAAGGTATGGCAGGTGCCGTTGAAAAAGCAGAGCAACTGCACAGAGAAATCGAAAACAGCTTTATTCCGTCACAGTTTGATAATCCAGACAACCCCGAAACGCATTATCTTACGACAGGACCTGAAATTTGGGAACAAACAGACGGGAAAGTCGATGTTTTTATTGCGGGTATCGGAACAGGCGGAACTATAAGCGGTACGGGAAAGTTTCTCAAAGAGGTAAATCCCGATGTCGAAATCATAGGCTTTGAGCCTGCCGATTCTCCTCTTATAACAAGCGGCCGTTCGGGAAGTCACAAACTTCAAGGCATCGGTGCAAACTTTATCCCGAAAAATTATGACAGCTCGGTCGTTGACAGAATTTTGACAGTCACCACACAGCAAGCTTACAATACGGTAAAACGCATAGCCCGTGAAGAGGGGATACTAGTCGGTATCACTTCCGGTGCGGCAACATATATAGCTATAGAGCTTGCAAAAATGTCGGAGTACAAAGACAAAACTATAGTTGCTTTCTTGCCCGATGCAGGCAACAGATATATGTCAACGGGAATGTTTGATGATTAAGGTAGTGAACATATGAAAAATAATAAATCGAAAATTGCGATAACTGTTGTACTGATTTTAGTTTTGATTTTGAGTTTGTGCGTATACTTAAAATTTAAGCCGCAGACTACAGACGGTACAAAGCATATTACTTTTACGGTAGTGACCGAAAGTGAATCAAAAGAGTTCGATATTGAAACAACAGCACAGTACCTTTCTACCGCATTGGAAGAAAACGGACTTCTCGAAGGTTATGAGGGTGACTACGGTTTATTTGTCACAGCTGTAAACAGCGTTGTCGCAAACAGCGAAAACGAAGAATGGTGGTGCTTTACAAAGGGTGGCGAGATCGTGATGACAGGAGTTGACTCGACTCCTATATCGGACGGTGACAAATTTGAAGCAACACTTAAAGTCGGATATAATTGATTTTAACGAACAAATAACACCGTGTACGGAATTTTGCTGTACACGGTGTTGTTTGTTGTGTTCACTTGCAGTTAATAATTTTTACAATTTGACCCCATATTTATTAAATTTCTTATCAAATTCTGAAAATATTTTATATAAAGTTTAGGTAAATCAACAGCCGTTGATGATATAATTATGTGTAATTTATTTTGGGAGGAACACCGATGAAAAAGAACGTATTTTTAACAGGTGCATCAGGCACAATGGGCTGGGCAGGTTTCCAGGAATTCATGAAGCACAAAGACCAATTCAACGTCTGCGTTTTACTTCGTGACAGTCAGAAAAACAGAGAAATGTTCAAGGACTACATGAACGATCCGTCAGTAAGAATCGTATGGGGCGATTTCCTTGAATATGATAAGATACTTGAATGTGTAACAGGAAGCGAATATGTTCTTCATGTCGGCGGCCTTGTTTCACCGGGTGGTGACTATTACCCGAGAAAAACTATTCAGGTCAACCCCACAGCAATGGCTAACATAGTTAAGGCTGTTAAGGAACAGCCGAATCCCGACGACATCAAGGTCGTCTATATCGGTACAGTTGCCGAAACAGGTGACAGAAACAGACCGACTCACTGGGGCAGAACAGGTGACCCGATACAGATAAGCATATACGACCACTATGCCGCAAGTAAGGTTATGGCTGAAAAGATCGTAGCTGAATCAGGACTTAAGCACTGGGTTTCACTTCGTCAGTCCGGTATACTTTATCCCGAAATCCTCAAAAACATGGATCCCATCATGTTCCATGTTCCGATCAACGGTGTTCTTGAATGGGCAACAGTTGAGGACTCTGCAAGAATGCTTGTTAACGTCTGCGGTGACGATGTACCCGAAGAATTCTGGAGAGGATTCTACAACATCGGTTCAGGTAAGCAGTACAGAATCACAAACTATGAGTTTGAAGAATTGCTCTTAGGTACACTCGGTATCGGTTCAACAAAGAAACTCTTCGATGCTAACGCATTCATTCTTCAGAACTTCCACGGTCAGTGGTACTATGACTCAGACAAGCTTGAAGATTATCTTCACTTCAGAGCTAATATCCCCGTTAAGGACTACTTCAAGCAGATGATGAAGAAGGTTGAGTTTGTATATAAACTCGCATTCCTTGCAAAGCCGTTCGCATTCGCTGTTAAGCCGTTCCTTATGAGCCTTGCAAAGAAGGAAATATACGGTACTCTTAAGTGGATCGAAACAAACGATCAGGACAGAATTTCCGCATACTTCGGCACAAAGGAAAGATGGTCAAAAGTCAGCAAGAAGTGGGACGATTTCGATATCTGGTATCCGCAGGAATCAGCTAAAGAAACAAGTGCAGCTATCCTTCTTGACCACGGTTATGACGAGAGCAAGCCGACAAGTGAGCTTGACCTTGACGACATGAAGAAAGCCGCAGCTTTCAGAGGCGGTGAGTGTCTTTCAACAGAGATGACAAAGGGTGATATGTTCACACCGCTTAAGTGGAGATGCGCACACGGTCACGAATTTGAGATGACACCGAACCTTGTACTTAAGGGTGGTCACTGGTGCGAAAAGGAAGTTCCGACGGATCTTCACTGGGCTTACGATAAGGAAGCCAAGGTCA
>CAYWDD010000179.1:0-3733 GCA_964456935.1 uncultured Faecalibacterium sp.
TATTGGCGAAAATATACCTTAAAAAACCGTATTGGGTTCGAATGTTTTATGCCTATCCACCACCAAATATATTCGGGTAGCTTGATTTCTTTCTTAAATCGCTCAATCTGTGAGCGTAAATGCTTTTTTATTTTCTCTTTCATTTTTTCAAATCTCCTCAAAAAACAAGTGCAGAGCGAATTTGCTCTGCACTTGTGACAACTCTTCTTAATTATTATAAAATTTCACCAATCATGCCGGGAACTGTGCAAGCGGCATTGGCTTCATCTGTGTCTATGTGCATTGCAAGAGCGTATTTGTCGCTGACTCTGACAACTACATCACCGAAGATAAGGCTTCTGTCGGGAGTATCGAGCTTTACGGATACTATCTGCTTATCCTCAAGACCGTACTCTGCGGCATCTTTTGTTGTCATGTGAATATGTCTTTTTGCTATGATAACGCCTTTTTCAAGCTCTATCTCACCGCAAGGACCTACAAGCTTACAAGCACCGCTGCCCTCAAGCTCACCTGATTCACGAATGGGAGCTTTAACACCGATCGAACGAGCGTCTGTTGCGGAAAGCTCAACCTGTGTTTCGGGACGAACGGGACCTAAGATAGAAACAGCGGGAAAGCTGCCTTTTGAACCGATTACCTGAACTCTTTCCTCACAAGCGTACTGACCCGGCTGTGAGAGATCCTTTTTCTTTGTCAGTTCATAACCCTCACCGAAAAGTATAGCGAGATCTTCCTTAGAAACATGAACGTGACGGGCGGAAGTTTCAACTAAAACCGTTTTTGCCATTTTTTATTCCTCCGAATATTTATAAATTTATTCCGTCTTTGCTTTAAACTTACGCTTTGTTTTGTACTGAAAGCATGAGCTGTTGCAAAAACTTGCCGTAGACTATAATATATTACAACATTTTTTATTAAATTTCAACAAATGTGGGAAAAAATGTGATATAATGTGTGCTGAGATAATTTTTAATGATATTTTTATCAAGTAATATTTGACATATGAGGTGTATATATGTATAATTCATGGAAAGAGCTTAAAACGGACTGTATGCAGTGCGAAAAATGTGAGCTTTGCAAAACCCGTACAAACCTCGTTTTCGGCTACGGCAATGAAGATGCGGAAGTAATGTTCATCGGTGAAGGACCGGGCGAACAGGAGGATCTTCAAGGAAAGCCGTTTGTCGGAAGGAGCGGAAAGCTTCTTGATATGTATCTTGAACATATCGGATTAAGCCGTGAAGAGAATATATACATTGCCAATATGGTCAAATGCAGACCGCCCAAAAACCGTGACCCCAAGCCCGAGGAGCAGGACACTTGCATTTTGTGGCTTAGAGAACAGGTAAGACTTATGCGGCCGAAAATAATCGTTTGCCTCGGAAGAATATCCGCTCAAAGGCTCATAGACCACGACTTTAAAGTTACCAAACAGCACGGTGAGTTTATAGATAAAAACGGCACACTGATGATGGGAACATTCCACCCGGCGGCACTTTTGAGAAATCCGAATAACAAGGGTGCGGCAATGGAGGACTTCCTTGCTTTGAAAAATAAGATAGAACAAGTGTGCGAACACACATATTTAAAGGAATGATAACATGGGAAGTATAATCAATATGCCCGATCAGGAGTACCGTGCGTGGGTGAACCTTAATAAAAAGGCTGTTGACGAAATAATCAAGACCAACCGCATAGATCCCTATTGGCTCATGAAAGGCAAAAACAAAGAGTTTTTGCGAAGATACTTAGGTGAACTCGGCTATAAACTTAACATCTAGCCGTTCATAATATAATAATTTTAAGAAGGCGAAAGACTTGTCCTTATATGTACGCCCAATGTACCGCTAAAGGTAAGTCCGACGTCGCAAACCGAGTATACGCAGAAACGTGCGTGTACCGAAAACTGAAAGGAGTTTTTGAACAAATGGACGACCCCGGTGCGACCGGCATTATATTTAAGCTGGTTCTACTATTGATCCTTGTCATTGTCAATGCGTTTTTTGCAATGAGCGAGATAGCTATAATCTCACTTAACGATAACCTCATTGAAAAAATGGCAGAGGAAGGTCACAAGAAAGCAAAACAGGTAGTAAAATTGACAAGCAACGCAAGTAATTTCCTGTCAACGATACAGATAGGTGTTACTTTAGCGGGATTCTTGACATCGGCCTCGGCATCGCAAACTTTTGCCGCAATGCTGACAAATGCCGTTATGAACAGATTTCCGAACGCACCGCAAGGAGCGATAAGTGCGGTTTCGGTTGTTATCATAACGATAATCATGTCATATTTCTCGCTTGTTTTCGGCGAACTTGCCCCGAAACGTATGGCAATGCAAAAGCCCGAAAAGATATCCTTTGCGGTCGTAGGCCCGTTGCTGTTCTTCTCAAAGGTGTCAAAGCCTTTTGTCAAGGTACTGTCGTTTTCAACAAACTTAGTCGTTAGACTTTTCGGATTCGACCCGAACGTCGATGAGGAAAACGTAACGGAAGAAGAGATAAGAATGATGGTCGATGTCGGTGAAGAAAAAGGCGTTATCGAGAACATACAAAAAGAGATGATAAACAACATCTTTGAGTTTGATGACATAGACGTTGCCGATGTTATGACCCACAGAACGGACATGGTTGCCGTCGAAGACACAGATTCGCTTGAAACGGTTGTCGATCTTTCGATAAAATACGGTTTTTCGAGAATCCCCGTATTTCATGAAGATCAAGACGACATAATAGGTATAATCTACATTAAAGATCTTCTTAAATTTATTGATGAGGATCTCCCCGACGATAAAGGCCCTGCCGACATAATGCGTCCTGCGTATTATGTACCCACAACAAAGAGCTGTGGCGCACTTTTCACGGAAATGACGGAAAAACGTACACAGTTTGCAGTTGTTGTTGATGAATACGGCGGAACAGCGGGCATAATAACATTGGAAGACTTGATAGAGTCTATAGTCGGTAATATTCAGGACGAATATGACCAAGAGGACGAAGAAATAGTCGAAGAAAGTGAAAACACATTCACCGTTGACGGTACTATCTCTCTTGAAGAGGCAAATGAACTTGTCGGAGAAAAGATACCGGACGGAGATTACGAAACCTTAGCCGGATTTATTATAAGTAAGCTAGGTTATCTTCCCGAAAAAGGCAAAAACGATGAAGTCGTATTTGAAAATCTGCACTTCACCATATTGAATGTTGAAGAAAGACGAATAGGCAAGGTGAGAATCGTCATAACGCCTATAGAAAAGTCGGAAGATGAAGAGGACGAATAATTTTTTCGATAAAATTCTCCGACTGCTATTGCAGAAAAGTACAATATCGGTTATAATATCGTTTGGTATTTAACCTAATAAATAATATATTTTGAAAGGAAAAACGGTTATGAACTACTCTAATGAAGTGGAAAATATGTGCCTTGTTGCTAAAGGACCGCACCACGGTCCCGCACCGATCCCCGAAGAGGGCAAGTGGGTAAAGGCATACGAAATCAAAGACATCTCAGGCTTTTCACACGGCATAGGCTGGTGCGCTCCTCAGCAGGGCACTTGCAAGCTTTCTCTCAATGTCAAGAACGGCATCGTTGAGGAGGCTCTCGTTGAAACTATCGGTTGCTCCGGTATGACACATTCAGCAGCTATGGCTGCCGAAATTCTCCCCGGTAAGACTCTCCTTGAGTGCCTTAATACAGACCTCGTTTGCGACGCTATCAACGTTGCAATGAGAGA
>CAYWDD010000180.1:0-3727 GCA_964456935.1 uncultured Faecalibacterium sp.
GATGTTGCTTAGCAACAAAGCGACCGAAGTTCAATCGGCTGTATCGAAAACATATTCGAAAGCATACAGCGCTTTGAAAAAAGCTTTCATAACTCTCGGTGACTGCTGTGACTTTGCCGAAAACGTTCCCGTTGACGACAGCTTGATAGTTGACCGCCGCAGTGTAATGGGCGTTGAGTTGCCCATAGTCAAGCTTGGCGAAAGCAAGGAAAGTGCCTATTACGGACTTCAGGGAACAAACTCAATGCTTGACGAGGCATACCTTGAATTTCAAAAGGTCAAAAAGCTGACAGCGGAGCTTGCCGAGATAGAGAACAATGTTTACCGTCTGGCAGATGCTATCAAAAAGACTCAAAAAAGAGCCAACGCTCTTGATAATATCCTTATTCCTCAATTTGAAAGCACGGTAAAGTTCATTTCCGATGCTTTGGAAGAAAAGGAAAGAGAAGATTTCTCACGCTTAAAGATATCGAAAAAGCAAAAGGAAAAGTAAATTTTCTCAAACCACTGTACAATCGACAAAAATTGTTGTATAATCGACATGAGCTTTATTGTTAAGCTTAGAAAGGTGGAACTAAATATGAAAAGAATAGCTAAGATAACAGCACTTCTGCTTGTAGCACTTTTAGCAGTCGGAACGCTTGCCGCTTGTGTGGCTCAGCCTCAAAGCAAACAGCTTGTTGCAAAGTGGACTGATTCAAACAACCTCAGCGGTTACGATTTCCACGATGACGGAACGGTAGACATCACTTACATCAACTTTACAGTGCCGATAGTCAATATGCCGTTTAACGGTACAGTCAACGGTTCATACACGACCGAAAAAGTTGACGATGTAAACTACGTTACACTCAATTATACTATCTGGTCAAAGACTATCCAGAAAAAGTATAAGTATGAGGTCAATGACGCTTCTTTGACTTTGACAGACCCCGACAATGACAGCTCGACGGTTTACATAAGAAGTGACTCGGCAGCAGCGAGTGCAAACTAAACATAACATTACGGGGCAGATTTAATCTGCCCCACACTTGCTTTAAAGGAGAATTATCATGACTAAGAAAATACTCGTCGCTTTGATAGCCGTTGTCGTTGTTGCGGCATCGGTGGCTTTCGGCTGGTATATAGGCAGACACCCTGCCGACAGCTCGGACAATACAAATTCAAAGCCCTATGTCGAAGTCGGCAATAAAGATAATACAGCCGATACGGAAGATGAAGATGAAAGTACGTTGAAGTCCGATAACAGCAAAGATAACAGCTCGAACACCGAACAGGACGAAACTAAGAAGTCCGACCCTTCGGGAAACGGCAAAACAGACAGCAAAAACAACACGTCAGATACAAAGACCGACAGCACCGAAAAGGACGTAAAAGAGCTTTTGATAGGCTCATGGACGGACAATGCGAATTTCAGCGGTTATGAGTTTATGGAGGACGGTGTGATGAAAGTCACATACTTCAACATGGAACTGCTTGACCTTGACGATGTTATCAGCGGAACATATACGGGAACATATACCTTTGACGGAAAAAAGCTGACGGTAAACTACACTATCTATTCAAAAGCAGTAACCAAGGTGTACACAGTAAAGGTCAACGAAAACACACTGACGCTTAAAGACGAAAAAGGGGAGTCCTCGATTTATGTAAGAAAGGGAGCTTCCGCAGTCATGGAAAACGTTGATAAAAAGCTTTTAGGTTCATGGAAATCCAATCTCAACGGCTACGAATTTAAAGACACGGGAGTTGTTGCGATAACGTTCATCGACCTTTCTTCTATGGGCATAACCTTACCGATCAACGGCACTGTCAACGGTGTATATACTTTAGACGGTGATACGCTGACGGTGAAATATTCGATTTATACAGGTGTGATCAAGAAGAAATTCAAATACAGTATCGACGGAAAAGTGCTGACTTTGACCGATCTTGAAAGCGGAGAAAAGGGGACATATATCAAAAATGACAACTAAAATGACACAAAAAGAAAAAGTATTCAACGCTCTTAACGAACTTAAAATAGAATACAAAGCAATATCGCACCCGGCTGTGTGTACCATAGAAGAAATGGACGAGATGGGCATATTCACTGACGGTGAAGTGTGCAAGAACTTATTTTTAAGAAACGCAAACGGAAAGATACACTATCTTGTATGCTGTCTTAAGGACAAAAAGGTAGATCTTGTCGATTTAAGAAGTCAGATAGCCTCAAGCCGTTTAAGTTTCGGCTCGGACGAAAGACTGATGAAACAGCTCGGCTTAACGCAGGGAGCGGTTTCACCGTTCGGAATTATCAATAATGAGGATCACCAAGTTCAGATAGTGCTTGACAGCGACATTAAATCGGTTGACGGTTTGATAGGCTTTCACCCGAATGATAACACAGGTTTCGTTTGGCTTAAGCACGACGACTTGATAAAATTTATAAAGCACTACGGAAATGATTATTGTTATGTGAAGATATGATTTTTTCCGAAATATATTTTGAACCTTATCATGTAAATATTGATTTTATTTTGACAAAGTAGTATAATTGGCGTTAGATTAAATCACATTTGCAAAATCAAATCTGAATTTTAAGGCTTTATAATGTAAAAGGGGAATGCGGTATGGAGAAAATAACTTCTTTTGAACAAAAATCAGAGAACAACAAAATATTTGTTGACAGTACAAAGTCATCGCTTGAAAACGGAAGTTTTGTGACATTCAACGGAAAAGGAAACATACTTTATGTCGAAGACGGAGTCAGAGTGTCCAACTCACAGATAAAATTCAACTCGGATAATGCGGTGGTGTACTTAAGTAAAAGCAGAAGTTTATACTATGTCGATATAAGTGCAAACAGAGATGCTTGCGTATTTATCGGCAAAAACAACTATATTAACGGCAGAGTTTTAATTATAACTTCCGAGAGGAAGAATATTATCATAGGTGACGAAGGATTGATTTCGTTCGGTGTATGTATGAGAACAGCCGATCCGCACTTAATTTACAGCTGTGAAACCAAAAAGCGAATAAATGAAAGCAAGTCTGTTTTAATAGGCGATCATGTTTGGATAGGTCAGAACGTGCTGGTCCTTAAAGGAACTGTTATGGGTTCTGGTTCAATACTCGGCGGAGGAAGCGTTATAACAAATAAATCTATTCCCTCAAACGCCTCGGCAGCCGGAAACTCGGCAAGAATAATCTCGGAAAACGTTTTCTTCTCAAAGGAATGCGTGCATAACTTCACTCAGGAGCAATCGGAACAATACCAAACCATGGAAAGTGACGAGTGGATATATTCGGAAGATAAATCACAAATGGGATTAAAGAAACTCGATGAACTGATTTGTTCAAAAAGCAGTGCGGAAGAAAAACTTAAAGTTGTGCTTAAAAACATAGCAAACAACGATTCTAAAAACCGTTTTTACATACCGGCAAATCAAAGCAAAACTTCAACTTTTCAAAATTCAAAAACACAATGAACAAGAAATAAGAATTTACAACTATATAAAAACATTCAAACACAATATGTTTTTTAAGGCATAGTTAAAAATCCTCACAAGGCGACAGCCTTGCGAGGATTTTCGCCTTGTCTTGACAAAAATCTATCCTTAAAAACTGCTTTGCACCCAAAACGCAACAGTTTGCGTGCAATCGGGCATTTCTTTGCCGCAGGAATACTGTCGTATTTCAAGGCAAAAAATGTTCGAGGGTGCGTGAAATGTTGTGTTTTGGGCGT
>CAYWDD010000181.1:0-3717 GCA_964456935.1 uncultured Faecalibacterium sp.
GATTTTCAACTAATCGTTGTTATTTGTATTATATTATACGGGTGTTGGAAAAGTCAACTCCATAACGTTTATTTGAGAAAAATTTAAGAAATATAATATCGAATTTGCACTTAAGTTTTTGCGGCTGTTCAATTGACAAAACCGCTAAACTGTAATAAACTAATATTTGAATAAGGTTTTTTAGTGAAACTGTTCATATTCGATATTAACGCTCCTTTAGGAGATTGAAAGGATTGATATAAATGAAATATGTAGTTGTTCTGTATGACGGCATGGCGGACTATCCCGTACCGGCACTCGGCGGAAAGACACCGATGATGGTTGCAAACAAGCCGAACTTTGATATGCTCGCTCAAAAGGGCGAAGTCGGACTTGTCAGAACCGTTGCCGAGGGGTTAAAACCCGGAAGTGACGTTGCCAACCTCAGTGTTTTAGGGTACGACCCGAAAGACTGCTATACGGGAAGATCCCCTCTCGAGGCTGTCAGCATCGGTGTTAAGCTTAAAGATGATGATGTGACTTTACGCTGCAACCTCGTTACTCTTTCCGATGAGGAAAACTATGAGGACAAGACGATGGTCGATTATTCGGCTGGCGATATTTCAAGTGCCGAGGCGGCAGAACTTATCAAGGCTGTCGAAGAGGCTTTCGGAAATGAAAAATATAAGTATTACAGCGGTGTAAGCTACCGTCACTGCCTTGTTTGGTCACACGGTACGACCGACTTAGGTTCTATGACACCGCCTCATGATATCAGCGGCAAGGTCGTAGGCGAATATCTCTCAACATCGGAGAATGCGACAGAGCTTATCGAAATGATGAAAAAAAGCTATGATGTACTCAAAGACCACCCTGTAAATAAAAAGAGAATTGCCGAGGGTAAACGTCCCGGTAACTCGATTTGGCTTTGGGGTGAGGGCAGAAAGCCGATGCTTGAAAAGTTTGAAAAGGTTTACGGCTTAAAGGGCAGCATAATCTCCGCTGTTGACCTTCTTAAGGGAATAGCTTTAAGTGCAGACATGAACGCTCCCGACGTTGAGGGTGCGACAGGCTATATCGACACGAATTTTGAGGGCAAAGCTCAAAAGGCAGTCGAAGAACTTGACAACGGCTGTGACTTAGTATATGTACACTTTGAAGCACCCGATGAGTGCGGTCACAGAAACGAACCCGAAAACAAAGTCAAGTCTATTGAGATGATAGACAGCAGAGTTTTACCGATAATATTAAAAGGTCTTGAAAAGTATGACGATTATAAGATAATGATACTTCCCGACCACCCGACACCGATAGTTACAATGACGCACGCAAGCGATCCCGTGCCTTATATGATATATCATAAGAACGCACCCAAGCAGGGTGTTGACACTATCAACGAGGAAACGGCAAAGCAGACGGGTAACTACGTTGACTTCGGACCGGGAATCATGAGAAAATTCATTGAGGAATAACTTGCGGCAGAGAGGAGAACTCACATGAGCAATACACTTAAATCAAGAAATCTGACCATGCTTGTCGATTTCTATGAGTACACAATGGCTAACGGCTATTTTGCCAACGGAATGAAAGACACTATAGCCTATTTCGATATGTTCTTCAGAAAAGTACCCGACGGTGGCGGCTTTGCTATAATGGCAGGTCTTGAACAAGTTGTCGAGTACCTTGAAAACTTAAGCTTTACAGAAGAGGACATAGCTTTCTTCCGTCGCAGAGGTTTCAGAGAGGACTTCATAGAATATCTTCGCAATTTTAAATTTGAATGTGATGTCTGGGCTATCCCCGAGGGAACACCGATTTTCCCCGGTGAACCGATAGTAAAGGTAAGAGGTCCTGTCATTCAGGCGCAGATAATAGAAACGATGGTCTTGCTTGCGATAAATCATCAAAGCCTTATCGCAACAAAAGCTAACAGAATAGTCCGTGCTGCCGAGGGCAGACCCATAATGGAGTTCGGCTCACGTCGTGCGCAGGGATTTGACGGTGCTGTTTACGGTGCGAGAGCCGCTTATATAGGCGGTTGTGCAGGAACAGCCTGCGTCATCGACGACAGAGATTTCGGTGTACCTGCACTCGGAACAATGGCTCACAGCTGGGTTCAGCTGTTCAATGACGAATACGAGGCATTTTGTGCTTATGCTAACGAATATCCCGACGACTGCACTCTGCTCATTGACACCTACAACGTGCTTAAATCGGGACTTCCCAACGCAATAAGAGCGTTTAACGATGTCGTTGTAAAGAAAGGATTCAGACCCAAGGGCGTCAGAATCGACAGCGGCGATATAACCTACCTTTCAAAAAAGTGCAGAGCCATGCTTGACGAAGCGGGCTTCCCCGATTGCAAGATCATTGCCTCGAACTCACTTGACGAGTACATCATAAGAGATATGCTCTTGCAGGGGGCGAAAATCGACTCTTTCGGCGTCGGTGAAAGGCTCATAACCGCCTCTGCCGCTCCTGTTTTCGGTGGTGTATACAAGATAGTTGCCGTCGAAGAAAACGGTGAGATAGTACCGAGGATAAAGGTCAGCGAAAACGTTTCCAAAATCACCAACCCCTGTGCAAAAGAGTTATGGCGACTTTACGACAACGTAACAGGCAAAGCACTTGCGGACGTTATAACAATGCAGGGCGAAGAAATCGACGACAGCAAGGACTATGAGATATTCGACCCCGACTACACATGGAAACGCAAGCTTGTTTACGACTTCCACGCAAAGAAACTTCTCGAGCCTGTTTTCGTCAAGGGCAAGAGAGTTTATCCGCATTATAATATCGGCACGATAAAAGACTACTGTGCAAAACAGGTTGACACGCTTTGGGACGAGGTCAAGAGATTTGAAAATCCGCACAAGTATTATGTTGACCTTTCACAGAGTCTTTGGGACGAGAAACACAGACTTCTTTCCAAGATAAGCGAATAATGAGAAAGCTTGATTTTACAGTACCGTCAGAGTATGACTCAAAGCAGCTGCAAAGCTTTCTCAGAGGTGAAGTTCAGCTGTCACTAAGGCTCATGCGGTCTTTAAAGCGTGTTGAAAACGGAATAGAAATAAACGGTGAACACGCAAGGACTATAGATATTATCCATGAGGGCGATACCGTAACTTTGAATATTCCTATGCAACAAGGCAGTGCAAAAGCGGTCAGCAGCACCGTTTTAGACATACGTTACGAGGACGATGACGTATTGGTCGTAAACAAGCCTGCCATGTTGCCTATTCACGAGTCGCATAACCATCAAGGTGACACCTTAGCTAATGCTGTTGCTTACCATTTAAAAAGCACAGGTAAATCCCCTGTTTTCAGAGCCATAGGACGGCTTGACAAAGGCACGTCCGGACTTGTTGTTTGTGCATTGAATCAACACAGTGCGGCAAGACTTTCGGGAAAAATCGAAAAGACGTATTTTGCCATTGCAAGCGGATATTACAACGGAACGGGTACTATAGACGCTCCTATTTACAGACCCGACCCGATGAAAACCTTACGTTGTGTTGACGAAAGAGGCGACCACGCTGTCACACACTATGAGACACTCAAAAGCTCGGACAAGGCATCGCTGCTGAAGATACATCTTGAAACAGGACGGACTCATCAGATAAGAGTCCACTTTGCCCATTTGGGAACACCTCTCATAGGTGACAGTATGTACGGCTGTGAGGACACACGGATATCACATCAAAGTCTGCATTGCGGCTATGTGTGTTTCACCCA
>CAYWDD010000182.1:0-3687 GCA_964456935.1 uncultured Faecalibacterium sp.
ATATAACAAATAAAAATGTTAAAACTTTCTATGTGGGCAATCACGGCAATTTTGACAGAATGGTTGCTGAAACCTTGAAAAAGCTTGCCAACGATTATCCCGATATTGAGTATTTTATAGTTCTTGCGTATCTTCCGGCTAAAAGTGCGGATATCAAAGATAAAAAGACTATATATCCCGAGGGACTTGAAAGCGTTCCTCCTAAATATGCAATATTAAAAAGAAATGAGTGGATGCTCAAAAATTCAGATTATGTGATAACGTATATTACACACGATTTCGGTTCTGCTGTTAAATTTAAAAATAAAGCTATCAAAAGCAAAAAAACCGTAATAGAAATATCGGGTTTGCAATAGCGTAAACGGTTCTTCTTCTAAAAATTATTTTTTATAATTTCTGCACGAAAAAGCGTTGATAAAGTGTTGAAAGTTGTGCGAATTTAATGTATAATGAACTCGACGCTGTACTTACAGACAATGCTTTGTAAGGCGGTCACAATTTTCGGGACGGCAAAACTCCGTATACCATAACATATGGCAATTCATATTGCCATGTAACGTGTGCGGCTGTGTAGCAATACATAACTATGCCGACCCAATATCTTAAAAGGAGATTTTCCAATGTCAAAGAAAGAAAAGAACGGTAACGGTCTGAATTACAAAAGAACGTTCCTCATCGGTTTCGGCTTTTTAGGCTGTATGCTCTTGTGGTCTGTTTATAATTCATATGTACCCGTTATCCTCAGAAGTAAGCTGACTGAGATATTCACAGGCGGCGGTGCTTTTGCCGAATTTATCAACAACCATTCATGGCTCGCTTGGGTCACTGTACCGCTTTTGGTAAACGCAGTCATGACTATCGACAACATCTTCGGTGTTATCTTCCAACCCTACTTCGGTAAGGTCAGTGACCGTACTCACTCGAAAATGGGCAAGCGTATGCCGTTCATTATGATCTGTATGCCGATTTGCGCTGTGTTCTTCACACTCATTCCCGTTGCGGCTACAGTCAAGGCGGCAGGCTTGAGCATTCTTCTTATGATGAGTGTTATCATCTGCTTTAACTTCACAATGTCGGTATGGCGTTCACCTGTTGTTTCGCTTATGCCGGACTTCACGCCCTCACATCTTCAGAGCGACGCCAACGCAGTTATCAACATCATGGGCGGTATCGGTCAGATGATAGGTTTTGTTGTCGGTACGATCGCAGCCGCTGTTGTCGGATTACTCGGCTTCACGGAAATGCAGGAGGCACTCACGGCTAAGACCAACACACTCGGTCAGTTGCTCGAACTCGACGCAAACGGCAAACCGGTTATACAGTGGCTTGTAAGTGATACAGCTAAGTATGCGGACAAAGTCGAAAACTTCATCGAAAGCAGCAGAGATCAGCTCCTTGACGGTGAAACAGTCGTTGCACAGAAAGTTGCACGTCTTGATGCATCGGGAAATCCGATAACAGTCAACTATACTCCCGTATTCCTTGTTACAGCTATCATTGCAGTCCTTTGCATCGTAGGTCTTGTTATCTTCTATAAGAAGAATAAGCAGTATGACCTTTCGGCTAACGTTTCTATCGAAGAAAAGTCAGACGACGGCAAAAAGAAGAAAATCAAAATCAAAGATCTTCCGATCACAAAGGAAGAAAGAAAGAGCCTTATCACAATGCTCCTTGCTCTTTTCCTTATAAACAACGCAACAGAGGCTATTGTTCCGAACTTTACGAACTTTGCACTCGATACGCTTAATGTTAAGCCTATCTATTCAACATTGATGATGGCAGTTTTTGCCGTTTCTCTTGCCGCATTCGGTATACCGGCAGGTAAAATGGGTCAGAAACTCGGCAGAAAAAAGACTATCATGATAGGTCTTACCGGTATCGTTATCATGTTCGCCATCTACCTTACCGCATCTCAGATATCCTCATCAAAGACATTCGTCTGGGTAATGCTCTGGATCGCACTTATCATAGGCGGTGCGGCTATCGGTTGCGTCAACATCAACACACTTCCGCTTGTACTCGCAATAGGCGGCAGAGAGTATGTCGGTACGTTCACAGGTTATTACTACACCGCAACACAGGCGGCAGCTGTTACAGGTCCGATACTTTGCGGTCTTGTTATCGGTTTGTTCAACGAGGACTACAACTATATGTTCCTGTTCTGTGCGGTCATGTTCGCAATCGGTCTTGCCGTTATTTCACAGGTCAAGCACGGCGAACTTTCCAAGGACGAAGACAGCACATGGCTTGATGAAGCTGTCAAGGACGCTCAGGACGACTGATGTACACAGAAAGTCGAATTTAAACGACCTTAGTTAAATCGAACGGCAGGCACTTCGGTGTCTGCCGATTTTGCGAAATGCGACAATTATATATTTAATATGAATGAAAGAAAGTAAATTTTTAAAAAGTATTTAAATAATTTGCGATAACTATTGACAAAAGCGACGTTTTTTTGTACGCTTAATAGAGCATTAGCTTTACGCTCCAACAACAGAAGAAAACATCATGAAAGCTGTCGGTATCGGCAGGATCACAGATTCAATTTTCGCAAAATGTCGGGCGTACATAAAAAATATAAAAGTCAGATTGAAAGGAGCGATTCGTATGAACCGCACAGTTAAGATCATAGTCAGTGTTGTCCTTTGCGTATGGATATTTGCAATGGGACTTGAGATCGGTGCTTACAGAGAAAGAAAAGCCATCAACTCCTCGATAACATCATCGGGCAACGTAAACCAAGGCTCAGTTCAGGTTCAGCCGCAGACAACGGCACCGACGACTGCACCGACAGTTCAGCAGCCGCAGACCACACAGTCACCGAACAATGAACAGTCACAGACAACCAAGGCTGACGTCAAGACAGACGGTGACACAAAGAAAGACGACACGGCAAACGCATCAAAGAAACCGTCAACAAAAGAAGAAATCGCAATGGCATTCAACACTGCGATGAACAAGACAAAGAACATGACGCAAAACTGCAACGCTAAAAAGACAACCAACGTTCAGATAAATGTTGTTGACTGTTCTGTACCCAGACTTCTCGATCAGGTCAACAGTATCGTTCAAGGATTCACAGGTGAAGAAACGACCGACTACGCATTTGTAAACGGTGTAACAGCAGACGGACAGACAATTCTCAGCGAACTTCCTCCGTCAAACAAGGAAACCTCAATCACGGCAGACGGTATCTCGGTTGCAACTTGTGACGACTACGGCGATGGCGGATATACATACACATTGACGCTCGTTTCCGAAACAGGCTCACTTGATGTTATTCCTCCGTACCACTCACAGACAGTCGGTTATCTTGACGTAGCAAGTCTTGACATACCCGTTGCTAAAATCACCAAGGCAGACATGGCATATCCCGGTGCAACGGTTACGATCAACGTAAATAAAGACGGACTTATCGACTCCTATGACTGCAAGTTCCCGATGACAGGTAACGGTGAAGCAAAAATCGCTTTCGTCAGCGGAACAGCTTCATTTGAAGGCAGCATGGACGAAACATGGACATTCAGTTGGCAGTGATAACGGATTGAAAACAGCTCCTTTGGGAGCTGTTTTTTTGTGGGGAATATGGAGCGGAGCGACCGCCGAAGGCGGTTGCGGAGCGTAAAGGCGGCAGATTGCGTACTCCCCGAGCCGTAAGGCGAGAGGGAGTGCCAATCTGCCGCCCCG
>CAYWDD010000183.1:0-3682 GCA_964456935.1 uncultured Faecalibacterium sp.
AATTTTTTAAAATTTTTCTTGACAAACCCTTTTTTCTGTGCCTATAATATAAATGTAGGGTATTTCATACCTATACAAAACGACCGCAACGGCTGTTCGATTTTACTCCTAAAAGAATATAAAACAACCCCTCATACACAAACCGATTGTGTGTGGGGGGTTAGATTCTGAATATCGTAGATAAAATCGTGTATTTCAGCTAAAATTTACCGATTTTTGGCTTTTATCTTACGGTAATATTAAAACTCCTCTTACAGGCTGAATTTTCCTAATATATTATGCATTATTCGGTGTCTGTAAACGGTCAAAACTATTGCAAATTTTCATGTTTTCTGCTATAATTATAGTATACTGTTTTATTGTGTGTTATTATGTTCATTTTTAGTTTTTACGCTTTTTCTTTTGTCTGACAGATAACACTTAAATACGACTCATGTTACTATTTTTATATATTATTTTAAATTTAAGGAGGAAGGATTTTGGAATCCATTTCTGAATTATGGGAAGTTGCCAAAGAAGGAATGAGAGCCAGTGTTAAGGAAATTGCTTACACTTTTTGGCTTGAACCTTTGGAATTTGTCAAATATGAAAACAACAAAATAACCTTGCGTATCCACGCAGAGTTTAAGAGAAACACCATCTTAGATAAGTTCTCAACAGTCATAAGAGATTCTGTCGAAGAAGTGTTCGGTTTCCCTGTCGATGTTGAAATTATACTTCCCGGTGAAGAAACTATCGAAGAAGAGGGAAAAATAGACTCCGCTACGAAAAAGGCAATGAATAAGTATAACTATTCGTTCGACAATTTCGTTATCGGCTCGTCAAACAAGTTTGCTCATGCGGCGGCAATAAACGTCGCAAATAATCCGGGCGGTTCTTACAATCCGCTGTTTATCTACGGTCATTCGGGTCTTGGAAAGACTCATTTGCTTTGTGCTATTCAAAAGCAGATATTAACAAATGACCCTACCGCTAATATCATCTATACAAGCGGTGAACTTTTTACAAATGAACTCATTCATTATATCAGTCTTAGAGATACTCATACGTTCCATGAAAAATACAGAAACGTTGACGTTCTCCTTATTGACGATATCCAATTCATAGCAAAGACAGTCAGCACGCAGGAAGAATTTTTCCACACGTTCGACTATCTCATTCAAAAGGGTAAACAGGTAGTTCTGACTTCGGACAGACCGCCTAAGGAAATGCTCACCCTTGAAGAAAGACTCAGAAACCGTTTCGAGTGGGGTCTTATGGCTGACATTCAACCACCCTCTTTAGAAACGAGAATGGCTATAGTTAAGCTTAAGGCCGATGAAATCGGTATTGAACTTTCAGATGATATTATTAAGTACATAGCCGAGAACATCAAGAAGAACATTCGTCAGCTTGAGGGAATAGTTAAGCGAATCGAGGCTTTCTATCATTTGTACATGATAGCTCCTACTCTGTCGCACGTTCAAGATATGCTGTCGGATCTCATCAGCGATGATCAGTCTTCGCCTATAACGGTGGATAATATCATAACCGAAGTGGGAAGAATATTTGACGTTTCTCCTGCCGAAATAAAATCGGAAAAGAGAAACTCAAACATAGTCCTTGCAAGACAGGTCGCAATGTATATCGTTCACGAAACAACTAACCTTTCGCTTAAGAGCATCGGCAACGAGTTCGGAAACAAACATTACACAACGGTCATGCACTCATTAAGTGAGATTGAAAGCAAAATGTCAAAGAATGTCACCTTAAGAGCGACTGTAGATGATGTTTTAAAGAATCTTACCGAGGACTACAACATAGATATTCCCGACTGGTAAGACGAGAGTTTTCCACAATAATTCATGTGGAAAAACAATAACTTTTCCACATTGCATTTATATTCTATTTTGCAATTATAATAACAGCAAATTTTTCCTTGCTCTTTTCACATCTAAAAAAGAGCCTTGAAACGGCTTAAAATATAGGGAAAAGGGGACTTTTCCACATATTAACGCCTACTACTAATACTACTAAATATATTATATTATTTTTATATTTTTTGATCAAAAAAATTCAGACTAAAAGAAAAAACGATAAAATAATAAGGAGATTGAAAAAATGAAGATCGTTTGCGATACATCAATTTTATACAAAGCGTGTCAGAACATTCAGCGTTCTGTTTCAACTAAGGGTACACTGCCGGCTTTGGAGTGCATTTTAATAGATGCTCTGGGTGACGGTGTAAATTTGACGGGATACGATCTTGAAATAGGAAGCGAAACATATATTTCCGCTTTCGTTGAAGAAAAAGGAAAGGTTGCCCTCAACGGCAGAAACCTTTGCGACATCTTAAGATTCATTCCCGGAAACAAGGTCACGCTTTCAACAGACGAGAAAAATGTATGCACTATTTCAAGTGAGGATACAGAATATTCTCTCATAGGCACAGATCCGGAAACATATCCGGACTTACCCAGTGTCAACGGTGTGTTCCCGATAGTAGTAAACCAAGGCGTACTTAAAGACATGATAAGAAAGACTATCTATGCCGTTTCTATTATCGACACTAAGCCCGTTCACATGGGTATAAAGTTTGAGATAACTCAAAACCGGATAGTATTAGTAGCTCTTGACGGTTTCCGTCTTGCAATAAGAAGAGAAGAAATTGACTACAGCGGTGACACAACAAGCTTTGTCGTTCCCGCAAAGACTCTCAACGAGATAATCAAGCTTTCGGAAAACGATGACGATGTGTACACAATAAGCGTAGGAAAACGTCACATTGTATTCCAAGTCGGTGAGTACAAGATAATATCAAGACTCTTGGAAGGCGACTTCTTAGACTACAAATCCGCAATTCCTACCTCGTACACAACGAAGATAAACGTTGACACGAAAGACCTCATAGAAAGCGTAGAAAGAGTTTCACTTTTGGTATCGTCCGAAAAGATAAAGACTCCCATACGCTGCCTTGCAGAGGACAACTTACTTAAATTGTCAAACGTCACATCTATAGGCAGAGCAAAAGACAAGTGTATTGCAGAAACACAGGGCAACAGCATAGAAATAGGCTTTAACGCAAGATATATGCTTGACGCACTTAAAGTTTGCGATGAAGAAAGAGTGAGCGTAGAACTCAACAGCAGTGTAAGTCCTATCATCATCACTCCGACAGACAAAGACAATTTCTTATTCTTAATATTACCCATGAGGCTCAAAAATGAAAGTGAAAGTTAAATTAGCGGAAAAAAGAGAAGAAAAACTTGAAATCACGACAGAATTTATACGTCTTGACAGTGCAATGAAATTAGCCGGCATAGCCTCAACAGGCGGTGAGGCAAAGATGTACATTCAAGACGGCTTAGTAAAGGTAAATTCCGAAAAATGCGAAAGCAGAGGAAAAAAACTGCGTAACGGAGATAAGTTTGAATTTCAGAGAACAGTTTACGTTATTGTAGGGAGTAGGCTGTAGGAAGTAGGCTGCAGGAAGTAGGCTGTAGGAAGTAGCGAAAGATGAAAACTTTTCGGCTGTGCAGAAAGCGGAGCGGACACCCGAAGGGTGACAGCGGAGCGTTACGGCGGAATAAGTGCGTTCGAGCGAAAGCGAGATAGCACAGCATTCCGCCCGATGCAGGAAGTAGGTTGAAATGAAAGCCAAAGAGTTGCAGAAACCAAAAGTCAGAACATCTCGGCTCCCCTG
>CAYWDD010000184.1:0-3677 GCA_964456935.1 uncultured Faecalibacterium sp.
ATCATCCTTGGGCAAGTCTGTTTCCTCCTCGCGAAATTTTGCATTATACTTAATTCTTTATGAAATCATTCTGTATCCGAAATTTTTCAGCATCTACCTCTTCTCGAAAACGTGCCAAGAAACGTCGAAGTTTGCCATCGGTCAGTTCAGTATCAACCGACATGAGCTCATTGCCTTGACAAAGAATTTTTACGTGACGGAAATTCTTACGTTTCGGAGAAGAAATTTTTCTTTTCTTACCGTCGCTGACAAGCAGATGTCCACTGTCAGCACCTATCACCATCATTATTTTCCCGGTATCATTTCCTTTGAGTGAAATAACAACCGAACCTATTTTCGGTCTCTCCATCAGTTGACCTTTGTCAAAAGAACAGGACCGTCATCCGTAATTGCTACCGTATGCTCATAATGAGCTGACAGCTTTTTATCTGCTGTTTTTACGGTCCAACCGTCGGAACGTTGAATAACCTCAGCCGTTCCTTGGTTTATCATAGGTTCAATGGCAATAACCATGCCTCGACAAAGCTTTACTCCATGACCCGGTGTTCCGTAATTCGGAACGCTGGGATCTTCATGAAGTGCTTTTCCGACACCATGACCCACATATTCTCTCACAGCAGAAAAGCCAAACGAAGTTACATAATCGTCGACCGCATGACCGATGTCACCTATGCGGTTCCCGACAACCGCTTGCGCAACTCCTTTTTCAAAGCTGTTTTTTGTAGCTTCTATCAGACGCAAAGCTTCATCCGATACCTTTCCTACGGGAAAAGTGTTTGCGCTGTCTCCATGGTATCCTCCGATATAAGCTCCTACATCGATTTTCACAATGTCACCTTCTTTAAGGTATCGCTTACGGGAAGGAATTCCATGAATGACCTCGTCGTTTATGCTGATGCATGCGCTTGCGGGAAAACCGCCATATCCGAGAAAGGAAGGCTTTGCGCCGCACTTTTCTATATACTCGCGAATTATCCTGTCAAGTTCCGCGGTAGTTATTCCCTCACGCACTTTTTCTCCTGCAAGGGCGAGTGCCTCGCCGGTAATTCGCCCCGCAAGTTTCATTTTTTCAATCTGTTCCGGATTTTTAACAAATATCATATCCCATGCTCACCATATTCTCAGCCTTCAAGGGCTTTTTTAGTAAGAGCCGTCGTATCCTCAAGCTTATCCTGTCCTTCAACAAGCTTAAGAAGCCCCTTTGAATTATAATAATCTTTAAGAGGTTCTGTTTGCTCGTGATACGTCTCAAGTCTGCTTTTTACGACTTCGGGTTTATCGTCTGCACGAACGGTAAGCTCTGCGCCGCATTCGCATCTGTCGCCGTTTGGTGAAGGATTGTCGGTAACGTGATACGTTGCACCGCATGCTTTACATACACGTCTGCCGTCCATACGATTAAGAATAGTTTCATCTGCGACTTCTATACTTATTACGTCGGTAATCTCAACGCCCATTTCATCAAGCGATTCCGCTTGACCTACAGTACGCGGAAATCCATCGAGTACAAACCCGTGTGCCGCATCCGGCTCAGCGAGTCTTTCTTTTATAATTCCGATGACCACGGAATCGGGAACAAGAGCACCCTTATCGGTATACTCCTTCGCCGCAATACCCATTTCGGTTCCGCTTTTAATAGCGGCTCTGATGATAGCACCGGTAGAAATTGCCGGGATGTTGTACTCGGCAGATATTTTTTCCGCCTGAGTACCTTTTCCCGCTCCGGGTGCGCCTAAAAGTATAAGCTTAATTTCTCGTGTCATACTAAAACCTCACCGATTAATCAAGGAAGCCTTTGTAATGACGCATAGTCATTTGACCTTCCATCTCTCTTGCCGTCTCGAGAACAACACCCACTACGATAATTATCGAGCTTCCGCCGAAGGCAAGACCGCTCATAAGGTTACCTGTACAGATATTGATAACAAGAGGTATTACGGCAATAATACCGAGCATTATCGCTCCGATAAGAGTTATACGGTTAGTTACTTTTCTGATATAATCGGAGGTCGGTCTACCCGGTCTTATACCGGGGATAGAGCCGCCGTTCTTCTGAAGATTATTCGCAACTTCGATAGGATTGAAGGAAATTGCCACATAAAAATATGCAAATGCAATTATCAAAACAAGAGTAAGAATTGCATAAAACCAACTATCACTGTCGAATAAGCTCAAAAATCCGTGCCAAAAAGTTCCTTCGGCAGGAGTTTTGCAGAACAACGCTATAGTACCGGGTATTGAAATGATGGAGTTTGCAAAAATGATGGGCATAACGCCTGTCATATTAAGCTTAATGGGCAAGTTGGAACTCTGTCCGCCATACATTTTACGTCCTACGGTCTTTTTTGCGTATTGAACGGGAAGTCTTCGTTCGCTGTTGGTCATGAATATAATGAACATAACCATAGCGAGTCCGATTATCAGAGATGCTACTGCGATTATTATTCCCACAGCGTGTGACACCTGTGTGTTTTTACCGGTAACATAATTCCAAAGTGTTCCTACAATTGAGGGTCCACGTGAAACGATGTTAGCAAAAAGAATGAGCGAAATACCGTTACCGATACCTTTATCATTGATTTTCTCGGCAAGCCACATAACAAGAGCCGAACCTGCGCAGTAACAAAGAATGATTACAACAGCTCCGAAAACGGTTTTTCCGTCATCGGTAATAATGCTGTTTGACTTAAGCATCATGTAATATCCGAAACTTGTAATAAGGCCAAGAACCACAGTTACAAGTCTTGTAATCTGGTTCATTTTCTTTTGACCTTCCTCGCCTTCCTTGGCGAGCTTTTCAAGTGCGGGAATAGCAACTGCAAGCAGCTGTATTACGATTGATGCGGTAATATAAGGTGAAATTCCCAAAGCAAACAATGTTGCCTGAGAAAAAGCATTACCGGAAAGAATATTCAGGTATTGCAATATCGAGCCACTTGTACTTGTCATATATGTTGAAAGAATATCCGCATCTACAAAAGGTACGGGTATCGCAACACCTATCCTGTACAACAGTACAATGAATGCCGAAAACAGTATCTTTTCCCTAAGGTCTGTTATTTTCCAGGCATTGGCAAATGTTTTAAACATTTTATTTTACCTCGGCCTTTCCACCTGCAGCTTCGATCTTTTCTTTAGCTGTTGCAGAAAATACCTTAGCTTCAACGGTCAGTTTTTTCGTGAGTTCACCGTTACCGAGAACTTTAAGTCCGTCAAGAGACTTCTTTATGATGCCTTTTGCCTTGAGGGCTTCGAGATTAACTGTTTCACCATCCTCAAATTTGTTAAGAGTACTAACATTCACAATTGCGTACTCAGTCGCAAATTTATTATGAAAACCTCTTTTGGGAAGTTTTCTGTAAAGCGGAAGTTGTCCGCCTTCGAATCCGAGACGCACACCGCCGCCGGAACGGGCATTCTGTCCTTTATGGCCTTTGCCTGCGGTTTTTCCGTTACCCGAACCCGGGCCTCTGCCTTTACGGTATCCGCTCTTTACGGAGCCTTCTGCCGGTGAAAGTTCATGGAGCTTCATGGTTTATCCTCCTTACTTAATTTAATAAATTTTTGTGAAAGAGGACTTACGCCTTCTCCACACGAACAAGGTGATTTATCACCTTCACTTTGCCTGCGATAACAGGTCCTTCTTCATGGATGACGAAGTCGCCTATCTTACGAAG
>CAYWDD010000185.1:0-3669 GCA_964456935.1 uncultured Faecalibacterium sp.
GCTCTGCCCATTGCAAGCATCTGCTGTTCACCGCCCGAAAGCGTACCGGCAATCTGCTTGCGACGTTCCTTAAGTCTGGGGAAATGCTCATAAACTTCGGCTAAAACGTCGTCATATTCGTTTGACGGTCTTGTGTAAGCACCCATCTGAATATTTTCTTCAACCGACATCTGAAGGAAAATTCTTCTTCCCTCGGGAACGTGAGCGATGCCTTTTGTAACTATCTTGTGAGCCGGAGTGCTGTCAAGCTTTTCTCCGAGGAACGTAATCGAACCTGTCTTTGAATGAAGTAAACCCGATACCGTCTGGAGAGTCGTGCTTTTACCTGCACCGTTAGCACCGATAAGCGTGACTATCTCGCCTTGGCTGACTTCAAAGCTGACATTCTTGATAGCATGAATACTGCCGTAATATACGTTTATATTTTCAACTTTCAGCATTTTATCAGCCCTCCTTTTGCTGTCCGAGATATGCCTCGATAACCGCCGGGTTAGACTGAATTTCTTCCGCTGTACCCTTGGCTATGATCTCACCGAAGTTAAGAACGCATATACCCTCGCATATACCCATGACAAGGTTCATGTCGTGTTCGATGAGAAGAACGGCTATGTTGAACGTATCTCTTATCTTGACAATGTTTTCCATAAGCTCTGCCGTTTCATTCGGATTCATACCTGCGGCAGGTTCGTCAAGAAGTAAAAGTTTCGGATTTGTCGCCAACGCACGAACTATTTCAAGACGTCTTTGAGCGCCGTAGGGGAGTGAGCCGGCTTTCCAGTCACTCATATCCTCCATGTCGAAAATGGACAAAAGCTCCATGGCTTTGTTGTGAAATTCTTTTTCTTTCTTCCAGTAGTTCGGAAGTCTTAAAATGCCTGTCGGAGTTGCATATTTAACCTGATTGTGAAGTCCGACCTTGACGTTTTCTTCAACCGTAAGATCGTTGAAAAGACGTATATTCTGGAATGTACGGGCAATACCCATTTTGTTTATCTGAACTGTGTTCTTACCCGAAGTGTCCATTCCGTCAAGAATTATAGTTCCTCTTGTCGGGGTGTAAACCTTTGTTAAAAGGTTGAATATAGTCGTCTTACCTGCACCGTTAGGACCTATAAGACCGGCAATCTCCGTTTTACCTATGGTGAAGTTGAAATCGTTAACGGCTCTGAGACCGCCGAAATCAACACCGAGATGTAAACATTCAAGAACAGGCTTTGAATTGATATCTCTTTCGGGGATTATCGAATGGCTGGGAACGGGAACCATGTTGCCCTTTTGAAATTCTTTCATTCTGTTTCTTCCCCTTTCTTCTTTCTGAACGGTATGATTCTCTCGAACAAGTTCTTAAGCTGCGGACTGTTAGTTGCAAGCATAACTATTATGAGAACTATAGCGTACATTAACATTCTGTAATCGGCAAATTCACGCAATGCCTCGGGCAGGATATAAAGCACCGTTGCGGCGATGATTGAACCGAGCATATTGCCCAAGCCTCCGAGTACAACAAAAACAAGAATGAGTATCGACGTGTTGAAGTCGAACTTTGTAGCAGAGAGGTTTGAATAGTTAAGTCCGTAAAGTGCGCCTGCCGCACCTGCGATAGCGGTCGAAATGACAAATGCTATCATCTTATATTTCATAATGTTGACACCGACCGACTCGGCGGCTATTCTGTTGTCACGAATGGCAAGAACAGCTCTGCCTGTACGGCTTCTTACGAAGTTGAGAATGATGAACAAGGCGATCATGATAAGGACAAATCCTGCGGTGAAAGATGCTATCGTTTTTGTACCCGTAGCACCCTGCGCACCTTTGATTATTGCTGTTCCGCCCTCGACAAGTCCGAGATCGGCAATGCTCTTGTCACCCTTAAAATTGAAAATGAAATGAAGTCCGTTTTTATCGTAACCGACGATAAGACAGTTGATAAGCTCTTTGATAATTTCACCG
Source organism: uncultured Faecalibacterium sp. (assembly GCA_964456935.1). Classification (GTDB taxonomy): domain Bacteria; phylum Bacillota; class Clostridia; order Oscillospirales; family Acutalibacteraceae; genus UBA6857. The sequence continues at coordinate 1,951 of CAYWDD010000185.1, forward strand.
AATGCCAAAGTAACGATAGCAAGGTAGTCGCCACGAAGTCTTAAAACCGGAATACCGATGAGAAGTCCGGCAAAACCTGCGATTACAGCACCGCAAACCAAAGCAATGCACAGTCTTACAATATCGTTCGGAATGATATCCGAAAGGCTCATTGAAACGATAACGCCCGTGAAAGCGCCTATGCTCATGAAACCGGCATGACCTAAGCTCAATTCACCCATAACACCGACGGTGAGGTTCAAAGAAAGAGCCATAACGATATAACAGCATATCGGTACAAGCAAGCCTTGTGTGGATCTGCCCAATGCTCCGGCAGAGGAGAGAATGCTGACAACAACGAAAGCGATGATTACGACAAGATAGGTCAAATAGTCCTTCTTTGCCGCACCGCTTATTTTACTTATTTTTTTCATGTCACACCCTCCTTAAACCTTTTCAGGCACATATTTGCCCAAAAGTCCCGCAGGACGTACAAGTAAAACAACGATAAGCATTGCGAAAACTATTGAGTTTGCAAGCTGTGTTGAAATATAAGCCTTAGCAAGTGACTCGATAACACCGAGAAGAATACCGCCGAGGAATGCACCGGGGATAGAGCCTATACCACCGAAAACAGCAGCCGTAAACGCTTTGATACCCGGCATAGAACCCGTTGTCGGCATAAGTGCCGGATATGAGGAGCAAAGCAATACGCCCGCAATAGCCGCTAAAGCCGAGCCGATAGCGAATGTAATCGAAATAGTTCTGTTGACATTGATACCCATAAGCTGTGCTGCACCCTTATCCTCGGAGCAAGCTCTCATGGCTTTACCCATCTTGGTCTTTGATGTAAAGAGGGTAAGAGCGACCATGATAACTACGCAGGCAACGATAGTCAAAACCGAAACATAAGATATTGAAAGCTGACCGTCAAAGAGCGTAAATGTACCTTCAATGAGTGAGGGGTAGCTTATCGGGTCGGGTTTCCAGATAAGAAGTGCGGTGTTCTGAAGGAAATAGGAAACACCGATAGCGGTAATAAGAACCGCAAGTGATGGAGCTTGTCTTAAAGGTTTGTAAGCAAGACCTTCTATAAGCACACCGAGTACCGTGCAGACGATCATAGCGATAATAACCGAAAGCCAACCGGGGCAATTGAGATAAGTCAAAGCGGTGTAGGATATGTATCCGCCGATCATGATAACGTCACCGTGAGCGAAGTTAAGCATCTTAGCGATACCGTAAACCATGGTATAGCCGAGAGCTATAATGGCATAAACACTTCCCAAACTGATACCGCTTATGAGATAAGATAAAAATTCCATAAAGATACCTCTTTTTTGTACGAGCAGGTTTGTCTGCCCGTAGGGGATTAGTCGTTATAATAAGTTCGGCTGCTTGAAATAAATCAAACAAGCAGCCGAAATACAAATCAAAGTTTAGTTTAACTATTATTCAGCAGAGGGTGAAACGTATGCGCCGTCTTTAATAACCATGGCCTTGGGAGCCTTAGAAACTTCACCGCTTGCCTTCCATGTCATAGCCTCACCTGTAAGACCGTCAACAGTAAGTGTCGGCATAACCTCAACGAGCTTATCGCAGATGTCCTCTGTCTTCATATCGCTTGTGCAACCCGCCTTCTGAAGTGCATTATAAATAACGTATACAGCGTCATAAGCGTCGGCAGCGAACTGGTTGGGGGTAACGTTGTACTTTTCCATATAAGTGCTGACGAAATCC
>CAYWDD010000186.1:0-3620 GCA_964456935.1 uncultured Faecalibacterium sp.
ATATTGTCTGTATGTCATATGTATGGGGTATCCAATCAGCGTCAAGTTCATGCAGTGTCATATTGTCGTATAGGATTTCGACGTCACTGGGTCCCCACGTCAAGAACACAAATTCATCACCGCACCAACTTTTGAAACTCTCAATAGCTATCGGAAATTCGATGCCTCTTTGAAGATCCTCTGTGGTGATTTTTGTAAGTTCTGTGACTTTCCTGTGCATCTCACGGTAATATTTAGGGGCAACCATGGCTTTAAATGTGCCGAGAATATGATAATTTTCGTCAAGCTTTACAGCACCGATCTGAATAATCTCGCCATAAAGTCTAATAGGTTTTTTCACCATTTTTTTCGGATTAACGGACTGATTCCATTCCAAATCCAAAACGATATAATTCATATTCTCCCCCCTGTCCGTTTTTAATACTGATTTCACCATACATAAGTTATACCATATAATTGCGAAAAAGTAACGTGTTTTCGGAAAATTTGTCTTAGAATTTATATTTTGTCATTTTCGGATAAGCGACAAATTCCGATTTCTACGAAAAAACAGAGCCTTGCGGCTCTGTTTTCGTTTGTGATTCTGTTTGGCAATTAGCCGATCTTTTCCTTAACCTTAGCTGCCTTACCGACTCTGTCACGAAGATAATAGAGCTTGCTTCTGCGGACTCTACCGTATCTAACGTGTTCGATCTTTGCAACGTTGGGTGAGTGAACGGGGAATACTCTCTCGATACCGACACCGTAAGAAACACGGCGAACAGTGAATGTCTGAGCGATTCCGCTGCCCTTGATAGCGATTATCGTTCCCTCAAAGACCTGAATTCTTTCTCTGTTGCCTTCACGGATCTTAACGTGAACCTTAACTGTTTCACCGATCCGGATTGAAGGTACTTCAGCCTTAAGGCTTGCATCTGAGATTAACTTGAGTGCGTCCATTTCGAATCCTCCTGAAATTGAAACGTTCTTAACACCTACGGTGACAGAGGACCGTTTGTTAAAATGTCTTTCGGCATTAAAACCTTGCCGCAATGCGACAGATACAAATGCTTTAGTATATTATCACAATCTGTGACAAAATGCAATAGTTTTTTGAAAATAATTTTGAAAATCGCACGGGTGGGGTGCCGGGGCGAAGGGGCGGCAAACGACGGCAGCGTGTACTCCCCGAGTGCAAACGAGTGGGAGTGCCGATGTCGTCGTCCGATGCAGGAACTTATGTTACCGAAAAGTTTAAAGGCTGTAGTAAGTAATATGTCAATTTACTGATCTATGTTCGCTTTTTTAAGCTTTTTAAGTAAAACATTCACAAGTGGGAAACTGACTATACTGAGCATTGCTCCCTTTACGCAATTGATTATCGTTGCCGACTCAACAGCGACGATAAGAGCGTCTTTAGACAGCTCAACTCCCATGAAATATTTAAAGAAAAGCGGAGCTATGAGCATATTTCCGAGCATGCCGAAAACAACTATCGAAACTATGCCTATTACAGAAGAAATAATGATCGCAATTGACGGCTTTTTCGTCTTTGACAACTTTCTGTAAACCAAGACAAAAGGCAGACAGTAAGCACAGCCGACTATGAAATTCATTAAATTTCCGAATCCCATCTGAGTTCCGAGACCTTTAACCAAAAGCTCGATGATATTCTTGACTGCCTCTATGACTACCACCGTGGCAGGACCGAACATGATTCCGCCTGCTAATACCGGTATCTCGCTTAAGTCAAGCTTTAAGTAGCTGTTTCCGGGTATTATCGGAAACTCCAAAAGGAATAGTACAAAGGCTATTGCAGACAGCATAGCCAACGTGACGGTTTTAAATGTTTTCTCGTTTTTCATAAACAACACCCCGTAAAACATAATACGCCTTGTCAAAGGCTGACAGGGCGTAATGTTTCTTTTGCTATGTCTTCTTTTATCCGGACTATACCGTCGGCTTCGGGATCTCACCGAAATCTGCATCTGCTCGTGGGCTAAACCAAAAGGTCATTACCACCGGTGGAGAATCACACTCCGCCCTGAAGTTTTTCTTAATTATATAACTGTATATGTCGCTTGTCAAGGGATTTTTGTTTCAAGTACGCAAACTTTTCCCAAAATCTTGAATTTTCCCGCTCCGGCAGGTAAAAACAGGCTGTCACCTTTGTAAAGCGTTACCGCCTCGTCACCGCTCATTAAAACGCCGTTGCCGTCGATACAGACAAGAGAGACAAAGCTTATTTCATCTGCCTCTATTTCTGCCTCGGATTCGATATCAAGCTGATTTAAAGTGAAAATGTCACAGGAAACCAGCTGCGTGTTCTTATAACTATCGCAGGGAATCTCTTTCTTTTCGCTTTGCGGTACACCGGCCGCTTTACGGCAGGTAACGTCAAGCGCCTTTTCGACGTGGAGCTGTCTGGGTTTGCCGTTTTGCAATCTGCCGTAATCATAGACGCGGTATGTGACGTTTGAGTTTTGCTGAACTTCAAATATCATTATGCCCTTGCATATTGCGTGTAAAGTGCCTGCCTTTATAAAGAACACATCTCCCCTCTTGACTTTGACCCTGTTTACACAGTCGGAAAGAGTGTTTTCATTGACGGCTTTTTCAAATTCTTCTCTCGATATATCTTCTTTAAAGCCGTAAATTATCTCGGCATTCTCATCGCAATCCAAGATATACCATGCCTCGGTTTTTCCGTGATCACCCTCGTTTTTCATTGCGTATTCTTCGTCGGGGTGAACCTGTATGGATAAATCGTCTGCCGCATCGATCAGCTTTATAAGCACCGGCAAACCCTCGCCTTTTTTGTCGTTCGTTCCGATGTATTCGGGGTGCAAGCTTAAAACTTCGGCAAGGCTTTTTCCGCTGAACTCACCGTTTTCTATAAGGCTTTCTCCGTCTTTGTGGCACGAAAGCACCCATGCTTCCGCCTGTCTGTCGTCAAACGAAACGAATCCCCATTCTTTGCTTAATTTTGTTCCTCCCCAAAGATAATCCTTTACGGGAGCTGTTAATTTCATTGGGTACATTTTAGCATCATCTCCAAATTAGATTTTATCAGACAAGGTTATAAATTGCAAGAAAAGTGAATAAATTTCTGAATGTAAACCAATATTTTTTTAAAGGGAGGCTTGCGTTATGAAACTTAAAGAAATTTTGATGAAGCCACAACAAGAAAGTGAACCCGACGTCGTTTTCGAGCTGAAAAGGCTGAAATCGGAACTCGACCGCGCGTACAATGAATTTCAAAATTTGACGGACAGCGACTTACTCGAATCGTGTATATACGAAATTCAAGCGCTTAGGTCAAAGTACAGCTATTTGCTGAAACAAGCCAAAGAAAGCGGTATGCAGTGCGGAGAAGTCGTGTTCGGTGCATACAAAAAAGCGAAATAAATGCCTGTCGGAGCTAAAATTTTAATAGGTACGGCAGTTGTGATCTGCCTTGTCTGTTTAATAAAAATGATAAAAAGCGGGCACTTTTTCAAAGCTTTTTCGGTTTCCGTCATTTCGGGCATAGGCTCGCTTTTTGCGGTCAATCTCCTTTCCGGATTTACGGGAGTGAGTCTTGCGGTGAATTGGTTTACAATGTTGTTTTGTGCGTTTTCGGGAATATGCGGAAGTATAAC
>CAYWDD010000187.1:0-3600 GCA_964456935.1 uncultured Faecalibacterium sp.
CCATCAAAATCACTTCCGTTGTGTTAAACATTCCGCCTTTTGATACGGTCGAAGCTTTTGGGGACTTCGGGTGTCTTTTTCGTTCAAGGGCTCTTGAAGATATATTGTAACATATATTGTATGCTAAAATCTATAGTTTTTTTCAAATTGTTTCAAGTCTTATGCTGTTCGTGCTGCCGATTTTTCCGCTTACCGTACCGCCTACGACTATTACGTTATCGCCTTTTTTAAGCTCAAGCAACTGTGCTGTCGTTTTTGCTGCGGCATAGAACATAACTTCGACCGAGTTAAATTCTTCGCACAGTGCCGGTATTACGCCCCATGAAAGAGCAAGTTTTCTCCATGCTTTAACGCTTGTTGTCAAGCCTATGATATCAATGTCGGGTCTGAAACGTGATACCATTCTGGCACTCTTTCCGGACATTGAGCATACCGTGATGGCTTTTGCGTCTATCGACAGTGCCATACTGCAAGCGGCATGAGAAACAGCGTCAATGTTGTTTTTTATCTCAAAGTCGGTTTTAAAGAATTTTGTGTTGTACTTTATGTTTTGTTCTGTTTCACGGCAGATAGCGTCCATGGTTCTGACAACTTCATCGGGGTGCTTTCCTATTGCCGTTTCGCCCGACAGCATAACCGCACTCGTACCGTCATAAACAGCATTGGCAACGTCCGATATTTCGGCTCTTGTCGGTCTGAGATTAGTTATCATGCTTTCGAGCATTTCGGTTGCCGTGATGACACGTCTACCCTTCATTCGGCAAGTTGTGATAAGTCGCTTTTGAATTTCGGGAAGCTTTTCATACGGTATCTCGACGCCCAAGTCGCCTCTTGCGACCATTATGCCCTCACAACATTCACAGATTTCCTCGATATTGTCAACACCGGCTCTGTTCTCTATCTTCGCAACAACGTCTATATCCTCTCCGCCGTTTTCCGAAAGGAAGTTCTTTATATCCATGACGTTTTCTTTATTAGAAACGAAAGATGCGGCAATATAGTCGATGTCGTTTTCGATTCCGAAAAGTATGTCGGACTTATCCTGCTTGCTTAAAAACGTCTGTTTCAGCACCTTGTTCGGGAAAGCCATGCTTTTTCTGTCGGAAATTTCACCGCCGCTTATGACCTTGCACTTTATGTCGTTTCCTGTCGTTTCGGTGACTTCAAATTCAACAAGGCCGTTATTTACAAGTATGATATCTCCCTGTTTCATCTCGTTTGTCAGGTTCTTATAGCTGACGGAAACCTTTTCGTTTGTTCCGACGATGTTATCTGTCGTGAAAGTGAAGTTATCACCGTCTTTAAGCTCTATTTTACCGTTTTCAAATGCTCCGATTCGGTACTCCGGACCTTTTGTATCAAGCATTATCGCTATCGGAAGTCCGAGTTCTTCTCTGACTTTTTTGATAAGGTCTATCGTCTTTTTATGTGTTTCATGATCTCCGTGGGAAAAGTTAAGTCTTGCTACGTTCATTCCCGCAAGACACATTGCCTTTAGCATTTCTTCGTTTGTACAGGCAGGTCCCATGGTACATATTATTTTCGTTCTTCTCATATAAAAAATTACCTCGTTTCATAGCGTCTGACACAATAGAATTATTGTTTTTACCGCTTTGGATTATTCTCTTCATCTTTTTAATGTTTTCATCGGATATTTTATCATTATTCTTAACCAAGGTCAAGACAAAGTTGAGAGTATATGTATTACATTGTAATTAGTCATGAAATCAACAAAACAATTAAAACGTGTGGTGGGAAAAGTGTTGATTTTTTCGCAACAATTTTGTATACTTGATAATGCAAAATTATGTCATAAAATCACGAAAGGTGGAACTTAAATTGAAAAGGACATTATCGGTCGTATTAAGTCTTATTCTCGCTCTCACCCTTGCTTTTTCTTCGGCAACTCTTGCTTTTGCCAAAGAAAGCTGTGACTGTGGAAAAACACCTGTTATCATGGTGTCGGGATTCGGTGCGACAACTCTCGTTCAAGTAAACGATGACGGCAGTGAAACCGTCGCATTCCCGTTCACAATCCCCTACGCTGTCAGTGTTGCGGCAAAGTATATTTCTTTGTTTGACACGGACAACCTGCTCCCCTACGGTGATGCGGTTATAAGCGAACTTCTCGAACCTATCAGAATGAACTCGGACGGCACATCTGTACATAATCTTAAACCTATCTATTCTTCGGTTGAGGACACGTCATATGACGGCTTTGTCAGAAATGAGGCTACGGATTATATTCCCTATGACGGTTCGGCTTTTCTTGATATGAAAACCGCAGCAGAACGTCTTGGCGACGACCACGTTTTCAACTTCCTCTACGACTGGCGGCTTTCAGGCGATGAAATAGCCGATCTTTTCCTTGAGTACGTTGAAGATGTTCGTGAATATACAGGTCACGACAAGGTCAGCGTTTACTGTTTAAGCCAAGGCAGTGTTGCTATCGCACAATATCTTTATAAGTACGCAGACAAAGGTTATATAGAAAATCTTGTCTTTGACAATCCGATTTTCGAGGGTTCTTATTTTGTTTCGGATCTTCTTAACGATAAGAGTGAGGCATATAACCTTGACATAGACACTATGCTTGATCTTCTTGAAAACATCATACACACAGAGCTTGATTTTTCCGAAGTTCTTGCGGCAATAGTTCCCGACTCGATTGACTCAACGGTCAACGGCGGTGTAAAGGCTGTCGCTTTAAGCACGATACTTCCGATGGCGAAGAACTCCGCTGCGTACCTTGAAATGGTTCCCGAGGATAAGTTCGACAGTGTTTGCGAAAACTATTTCTCGGACGACGGAAACGAGGCTATAATCGAAGAGGCATTGAAAGTCAGAAACGGCTACATGAAAGATGTAAGCGGCACGCTCAAAAAGGCTATCGAATGCGGAACGGACGTTTCTATAGTTTCATGCTCCGGCATAAATCTCGTTTCGGGTACAAAAATCCAATCGGACGGAATCGTCAATCTTTCGTCCTCATGCGGTGCATACTGTGTTGACGAAGAAAACGCATTTAGTTCAGACTACGTTCAAAAGAACTATTTCGGCGGCAAAAATCTTGTTTCACCCGACAGAACTATCGACCTTTCAACAGGCTTTCTTCCCGAAAGAACATGGATAATCAACGAGAGATATCACGGTCAGATAGAGTGGGCACCGAACTCACTTAAGCTTATTGAAACTCTCCTTTACACGGACGATTTAACGGACGCTTGGTGCAGTCTTGAGTTCCCTCAATTCATGCAAAGCGATGACCCGAACAAGGACGTTGCGGCAACATTCTCATCGACAAACAGCTTATATGCGGTCAAGGACGGTGACGGTCAGCTTGTCATCAAAAACGTCGCAACAGACAACAGCGTACTTATAACGGAAATCAGCGTTGAGGGTGCTGATGTTAAGTCAAGCGAACGACTTCCGATAAAGCTTGATGGAGGTCAAAAGCTTGTTCTCGGCATAGACACTTCCAACGTAACAAGCGGAAAAGTCACAATAAAGTATCTCGAAAGCGACAACTACAGCATGGAAAAGACGAGAACTTACAGTTTCTCAGTCACCGACAATTATTCGGGCAAGACTACAGACGCA
>CAYWDD010000188.1:0-3599 GCA_964456935.1 uncultured Faecalibacterium sp.
GCTTTGCTTCTACTCAAAGGCAACAACAGACTTCGAGTACCTCTTCCCCTTCGGCTGGGGTGAACTTTGGGGCGTTGCCGACAGAACGGACTACGACTTAACTCAGCACATCAACACATCGGGCAAGGCTCTTGACTACTTTGACCCGACAACAAACGAAAGATACGTTCCCTACGTTATCGAGCCGTCACTCGGTGTTGAAAGACTCTTCCTTGCAATACTTACAGAGGCATATGACGAGGAAGTTGTCGATGAAGAAAAGAACGACACAAGAGTCGTATTGCACCTTCACCCGACACTCGCTCCCTTTAAGGCAGCGGTTCTTCCTCTTTCAAAGAAACTCGGTGACAAGGCAAACGAAGTTTACGCTATGCTTTCAAAGCACTTTATGGTCGATTACGATGATGCAGGTTCTATAGGTAAGAGATACCGTCGTCAAGACGAGATAGGCACACCGTTGTGCATTACAGTTGACTTTGAAACAGTCGGTGACGATAAGGTACAGGCAGACAACTGCGTAACCGTTCGTGACAGAGATTCCATGGAGCAGGTTCGTATACCCATAGATGAGCTTGTCGGTTACATCGAAAGCAAAATGGTATTCTGAGTTTGTTTAAATATCGGAGGTCAAAATGAAAAACGATAAAAGAAATGACGGTTTCAAAGCTTCCGTTGCGATGATATGCGTTCTTTCGGTCGTTGCTCTTGTTTGCTGCGGTTATCTGGCTTTAAGTCACTTAAAGCCGGAAGTTGCCGACAACATGAAAGATGCGTTTACGTTCCTTTATGATGAAAACAGCACGACAGATAACGACAATCAGAACACGCAAAAAACGGACAGCTCGACTGCAAGACTTATGTTTGCAGGTGAAAATCTCATTTATGAGGCAATGTATAATGAGGCAAAAGAAAAAGCCGATGACGGCTACGACTTTTCCTATGTTTACAAAGATATAAAGGATATTATAGGAGCGGCAGATATCGCAGCGATAAACAATGCGACTGTCATTTCCGATAATATATCGCCCTCATCTTATCCTAAGTTCTGCTCACCCACCGCCTTAGGCGATACCTTATGTGACGTCGGGTTTAACGTTATAAATCAGGCGAGCAAAAACATCTGGGATAAAGGTGAGGACGGTGCTAAGGACACTCACAACTACTGGAAAACAAAGAGCGATGTGCTTTTGACCGGTCTTTATGAGGACGAAACCGACATGGCATCGGTAAAGGTAAAAGAGGCAAACGGCATAAAGTTCGCATTCATCTCGTTTACCTATGAGCTTAAAGCGTCGGGTTACTCGTCCGAGTCGGGTGTACAGATAATAACGCTTGACGAATCCGGTAAGACGCAGGTTGACGCATACAATCAGATAAAGCACATGATAAAGTCCGCAAAGGACAGTGCCGATGTCGTGGTCGTATGTGCAAACTTCAGCGGAGAGGAAACAAAAGAGCCTACCCAATCGCAGGAAACCTGTATAAACTATCTCGTTTCGTTCGGTGCAGACGTGGTTATCGGTACGGGAACACATTCCGTTCAGCCGCTTGAAGTAAGAGATAACGGTGACGGCACAAAGGCAGTAATAGCCAACTCACTCGGAAACTTCATGTCAGCTCAGACCGATAAGGAGAATATGCTCGGAGCAATAGCCGATATAGTGTACTCCAAAGACGGTGAAAGCGGAGAAGTCACTCTCGAAAGTGCAAAGCTTATCCCGACAGTGACGATGTACGAAAGCGGAAAGAAGAACTATCACGTTCTCCCGTTCTCCGAATTCAGCGAAGAAGTCGCACAGGAACATGCAATGTCAGGTTTCACATATGACTTTGCAAGCGAATATTTTGAAGAGGTCATAGAGGACAAATATCTCGAAAAGACTGTAATGGATACAGAGGACCTCATGGGAAATGTATCTGCCGATACGACAGATACAACGGATAACACCGACACGTCCGACACATCGGACAGCACGGATAATAACGAATAAAGCAAACAGCGGCCGTTTTCGGTCGCTGTTTTTGGTTAAGTACGAATTTTCGGACACAAGTTATGTTAAAATTACCTCGAGGTGAAAATTATGGATAACGAAAACAGCAAAATCTCCGAAAGCACGGAAGAATTAAATAACATATCCGACTTTGCCGATGAGGAAAGCGATATCAAAATGAGCAAGAAAGAAAAGCTCGCCTATATAAAATCAAAAGTCACAGAGCATAAAAAGTTGGCGATTCTCATATCAATTGCGGTTTTAATTGCTATAGGATTTATGGCAAAGGGAATCGCAAAGGAAGCCGAACTGTACGACATTTACAACAATGCCGTAACTCTCATGGAAAACGGTGAATACGAAGAGGCACACAATTTGTTTTTGCAACTCAAAGATAGAAATATCGGTCATACGGATATATATATCCCTCTCAGCAAAGCCTGTTATTACTACAGTGAAGGTTGGGAAGATTTCGCATACTGTGCCATAGAAAAAGTTGAATTTGTCGGCTTTCCCAAAGATGAAAGAGAGCGTTTGAACGAGTTTAAGAAGAAACTTGAAAACGCATACCGACTAAGTCTTATAGAAGTAGCCGCACAAAATGAAAGAAATTACAACAAACGTGTTTCCTCCGCCGCAGTACCGTTTGTCGAAATGCAAGAAGATGATATCGGCAAGACAGGTTTAGGTTCACCGTCCGCTACCATACGTCACGACTATGAGTACATAGGCAAATACAAATATAAAACGAATATTTACGATTTCATAAAAGACGATGAACTGATATTCGTTGCAAGTTGTGTTCTCGGCAAAGTTACAAAGGTGTCGGATTACAGAGATAATCCTATTAAATTGAAAAAGTCGAAAAGCAAGAGCAAGTCTAAGAAAAAGAAGAAGAACCCCGGAAAATATAATGTAAACGAGTATTCGAACGTCGATGATTTTTATTTCGACTATTCGGGTTTCTTTGAGGATTACGAAGATGCAGAGGACTTTTATAATAGGTATCATGAGGAAGGGGATTAAAATGCAAAATGCAAAGGGCAAAATGCAAAATGGTGGGGCAGGCTCGCTATCGCTCGCAGGTAAGACGTAAGAGGTAATAGGGAAGAAGTGTGGGCGGGACACCCGCCCCCGAATTTATCCGCTGTGAGTTTGTGATGACTTTTGGGGTGTTGCCCGCCGTTTGGGTGTGCAATTGACCCCTCTGTCAATTTAGATGTTAGATGCTAGACATTAGATGTTAGACGTTCTGACTTTTGGTTTTGTTTACAGAGGGAAGTTAACCCCTCTGTCTGTTTAGGTGTGAAACACCTAAACAGACATCTCCCCTTTCAGGGGCGACAAGGTTTGCCGACTTTTAGTTTGTTTACAGTGACAAAGCTGACCTCTCAGTCATATGGGGTGCAAAGCACCCCATATGACAGCTCTCCTTTCAGGAGAGCCAAGACTTGACTTTTAGTTTGTGCAGCCTTTAAGATGTTAACTTAACCGACTCACTGCCACGGGCGGCTTTTTAAATGCAAAATGCAAAATTTGACCCCTCTGTTTTATCAGATACAGAGTATCTGATAAAACATCTCCCCTTTCAGGGGCGACAAGATATGC
>CAYWDD010000189.1:0-3599 GCA_964456935.1 uncultured Faecalibacterium sp.
AGCACCGTCAATTTCAAGTCAGTTCACCTATGCAAAACACGGACAGGTTATAGCCGGTCTTAAAAAGCTCGGATTTTATACTGTCATTGAGGCTGCTTTGGGCGCAGACATGGTTGCGTACTCCGAATCAAAGGAACTTTATGAAAAAGGTTTCCTTATGAGCTCATGCTGTCCGGCTTTTGTAAGCTATATAGAAAAGAACTTCCCCGACCTTTTACAGCACGTTTCACACAACCTTTCTCCTATGGCTGTCATTGCGCAGTACATAAAAGAAACAGATCCGACGGCTAAAGTTGTGTTCGTAGGTCCGTGTACGGCTAAAAAAGCTGAAGTCAGAAAAGAAGAAGTCAGAAAGTATGTCGATTCGGCTGTTACGTTTGAAGAACTTCAGGCTCTTTTCGACAGCCGAGATATAGATATCACAACGCTTGAAGATGAGGTACTCGACAACGCATCGTATTACGGAAGAATATTCGCAAGAAGCGGCGGACTTTCAGATGCAGTCGCTCAGGCGCTTAAGGAACACGGTATAACCGACTTTGACCTTAAGGCGATAGCTTGTGACGGAATAGAGGAATGCCGAATGGCACTTCTTAAAAAGAGCAAGAACGTTCTTAACGCAAACTTTGTCGAGGGCATGGCTTGTATAGGCGGCTGTATAGGCGGTGCAGGTTGCCTGACTCACGGTGAAAAGAACAAAGCCGAGGTTGACAAATACGGAGCTGAGGCTTATGAAAAGACAATAACCGATGCAATATCGGTCATCAAGAATATATAAGGAGTGGGACGAGAATGATTTACAGTTATTTTCCCGGTTGTACCCTGAAAACAAAAGGCAAAGATCTCGATATCTACGGAAGAAAGTCAGCCGAAAAACTGGGTATAACTCTTGAAGAACTGCCCGAATGGCAGTGCTGCGGAGGTGTTTATCCTCTGGCAAGCGACGAGGTCGCAACAAAGCTTTCATCAGTCAGAGCCTTGCTTAGTGCAAGAGAAAAAGATCAAACCCTTCTGACGATGTGTTCGGCTTGTCATCACGTCATCAAGAGAGTTAACTACGATATGCAAAACAAGCCCGATTTTGCATCAAAGGTCAATAACTATCTTAAGCTTGACGAGAAGTATATGGGAGAAACAAGAGTTATCCACTACCTTGAAATGCTCAGAGATGACTATGGATTCGATAAACTCAAAGAGCAGGTCGTAAATCCGCTTAAGGGAAGAAAGATAGCCGCATATTACGGTTGCCTTCTGTTAAGACCCGGCAAGGAAATGGCTTTCGATAACCCCGAAAATCCGACTATAATAGAGGACTTTATCAGAGCAATAGGTGCAGAGCCGGTTGAATATCCGTTCAGAAACGAGTGTTGCGGCGGATATATGACAATGACCGACAAGCCCCTTGCAAGCAAGATGGCAACAATGGTCGTCGATTCCGCAAGACTCAAGGGAGCAGACTGCATGATAACAGCCTGTCCTCTTTGTTTGTATAATCTTAAGCAGGGCAGTGAAGAAAAGCTCCCCGTATATTATTTCACAGAGCTTTTAGCACAGGCTCTCGGATTAAAGTAAGGAGGAAAGTCTATGAATTCACAAGAGCTTTGTAAAGAGGCGATAAGAATCAGCGGCATAGATCCGAGCAAATGCATGAAATGCGGCAAGTGCTCGGCTACCTGTCCGGCTTTTGAGGACATGGATATCCATCCGCATGAGTTTGTTTCCATGCTTAATGACGGCAGAATAGACAGACTTCTCAAATCAAAGTCGCTTTGGCGTTGCGTTTCGTGTTTTGCCTGTGTTGAAAGATGCCCCAGAGGCGTTGAGCCGGCAAGACTTATCGAGGCTGTCAGAGTTTGTATCATAAGAAACAGAGGAGAAAACTTCATTTCTCCCGATGAGATCCCAGCAATGCTTGATCCGCAGCTGCCACAGCAGGCGATAGTCAGCACTTTCAGAAAGTTCAGAAAATAAGGAGTGTTAGGTTTGCAAAGAATAGGAGTTTTCGTTTGTTGGTGCGGAAGCAACATCGCCGCTACGGTTGACGTTGCCAAGGTCGCCGAAGAAATTAAAAAAGAGCCCGGAGTCGTCTTTTCACAAGATTATCAGTATATGTGCTCCGAGGCAGGTCAGCTGCTTATAAAAAATGCCATTAAGGAACATAAGCTTACAGGCGTTGTTATCTGCTCATGCTCACCGAGAATGCACGAAGCAACGTTCAGAAAGACTGCCGAATCGGCAGGTCTTAACCCGTACATGGTAGAAGTAGCTAATATAAGAGAGCAGTGCTCATGGATACATAAGGATAAGGACGAGGCAACCGAAAAGGCCATAATTTTGGCGAGAGCGGCTGTGGCAAAAGTCAGTCTCAACTCGCCCTTACAGCCGGGAGAGAGCGCAGTCACCAAGAGAGCGCTTATCATAGGCGGCGGTATAGCCGGTATTCAGTCTGCACTTGATATTGCCGATGCGGGATATAAGGTTGATATAGTCGAAAGAGAACCGACTATCGGCGGAAAGATGGCTCAGCTTGATAAAACTTTCCCGACTCTTGACTGTGCGGCTTGTATTCTCACTCCTAAAATGGTTGAGGCGGCTCAGCATGAGAATATTACTATTTACAGTTACAGCGAAGTTGAAGAAGTCAAGGGCTTTGTCGGCAATTTCAATGTAAAAATAAGAAAGAAAGCAAGATTTGTCGACGAGACAAAGTGTACAGGCTGTGCCGTTTGTACAAATAAATGTCCGTCAAGAAAGGCAGGCAACGAGTTTAACTGTTCACTCGATAAGAGAGGTGCGATATATATTCCGTTCGCACAGGCGGTTCCGAACGTTGCTGTCATAGACACCGAACATTGTCTCCACTTTAAAACCGGCAAGTGCGGTCTTTGTGAGAAGAACTGTTCGGCGGGCGCAATAGACTTTAATCAGAAAGATGAAATAATCGAAGAAAAGTACGGTGCTATCGTTGTTGCAACAGGCTATCAAATAAGCGATGTTACAAAGTACGATGAATTCCAATACACACAGCACCCCGATGTTGTGACTTCTCTTGAGCTTGAGAGACTCATGAATGCGGCAGGCCCGACAAAAGGAACGCTTCTTCGTCCGTCAAACTTGAAGCATCCTAAGGATATTGTCTTTATTCAGTGTGTCGGATCAAGAGACATTACCGAAAGAGGTAAGTGCTATTGCTCTAAGATATGCTGTATGTATACGGCGAAGCATGCAATGCTCATAAGAGAAAAATATCCCGATGTCAATGTTCATGTATTTTATATTGACGTCAGAACACCGGGTAAGAACTTCGATGAGTTTTACAGACGTGCGGTTGAGCAGTATCACGTTGACTATATCAAGGGCATGGTCGGTAAGGTATACGAAAACGATAAAGGCGGCTTGACCGTCAGAGCGGTAAATCTTATCACAAACGAGCGTGTAATGATAGATACGGATATGGTTGTTCTTGCGGCGGCTATCGAGCCGAGCAGCGGCGTTAAAAAGGTCGCTTCAATGCTTACCGCAAGCATTGACACCAACAATTTCCTGACAGAAGCTCACCCGAAGCTTAAACCCGTTGAAAGTCCGACGGCAGGCGTATT
>CAYWDD010000190.1:0-3573 GCA_964456935.1 uncultured Faecalibacterium sp.
GCAAGTTGCCGATGTTCATGATGATAGGACCTAACATATTTGCATATGCATTAGCCTTAAAACCGTCATTGAAAAGCTGTTCGTTTATCTCGTCAAAGTCTTTTTGGCTTTCTTCCTCGTGGTTGAAAACTTTGACTACCTTTTGACCGTTCATCATCTCCTGAATGAAGCCTTCCGCTATACCCGTTGACTTTTGCTGTCTTACAAAGTATTTCGCCGAGCCGCCGCCGACCTTTGTGGCAACGAACATCATGGCAACAACGCCTAAAAGGACAAGCAGTGTCATCCAAACGCTGAAATACAGCATCAAGATAAATACCGTAAGGACAATGATTCCCGCCTGCAACAAATTCGGGAGTGCCTGACCGACAAGTTGTCTGATAGCATCTATATCGTTAGTATAATAGCTCATAATATCGCCGTGTTTGTTCGTATCGAAAAACTTTATCGGCAGGTTCTGCATACTATTAAACACTTTTTGACGAAGTTTGTTTAAGAAACCTTGTGTAATGTATGCCATAAGCTGTGACTGAACTGCAATTGCTATGACCGAAAGAGCGTATAATCCGACAAGTATTAAAATTTTTGGGATTATCTCCGCTTTTGCGTTTGACCAGTCACCTGCCTGAATGTTGGCGGTTATGACTTCTGTGACCTGCTGAATGAACAAAGACGGAATAGATGAAACTATCGCCGAGAAGATAATACAAACTATAGCTACGGGCAAAAGTACGGGGTAAAACTCAAACAGCGTTTTAAGTATTCTTCCCATTGTACCCTTTTTTGCCTGCGGTTTTTTCATCGTGCCTTGCGGTGCTTTGGGTTTACTCATTTTCCGCACCTCCTCTTGTCTGCTGAGTGTATATTTCCTTATAGATTTCATTGGTTTTGAGAAGCTCGTCATGTGTTCCGACAGCCTCTATTTTACCGGAGTTCATTATGACTATCTTATCCGCATCTTGAACGGAAGAAACACGTTGAGCAATGATTATCTTTGTCGTACTCGGAATGTAGTCTTTGAAACCTTTTCTGATAAGTGCATCTGTTTTCATATCGACCGCACTTGTCGAGTCGTCAAGGATAAGTATTTTCGGCTTTTTAAGCAACGCTCTTGCGATACAAAGTCTTTGCTTTTGACCGCCCGAAACGTTCGTACCGCCCTGCTCTATCCATGTGTCATAGCCGTCGGGGAAGGATCTGACAAATTCATCTGCCTGCGCCAACTTGCAAGCCTCGATTATTTCCTCGTCCGTTGCGTTTTTGTTGCCCCAGCGAAGGTTATCCTTTATCGTTCCTGCAAAGAGAAGATTCTTCTGAAGAACGACTGCAACACTATCTCTGAGTGTTTCAAGGTCATAGTCCTTGACATCGTTGCCACCGACTTTCACCGCACCCTCTGTGACATCGTAAAGTCTTGGCATAAGCTGTATAAGTGTCGTCTTTGACGAACCTGTGCCGCCGAGAATACCGACCGTTTCACCTGATTTTATATGAAGGTCAATGTCCGACAGCACATATTTTTCGGCTTTATCCGAATACTTAAAGCTTACGTTGTCAAAGTCGATAGAGCCGTCTTTTACCTCGTACAACGGGTTTTCGGGGTTATGCAGTGTTGACTGCTCATCGAGAACTTCGCATATACGTTCGGCGGACTCGGTTGACATAGTGAGCATGACGTAAATCATGGCAAGCATATTAAGTGACATGAGTATCTGGAAACCGTATGTCAGCATAGCGGAAAGCTGACCGACGTTCATGCTTACGCCTTGAGTTGAAATTATTATCTTCGAGCCGAAAAGCAGGACAACGACCATTACCGCATAAACGCAAATCTGAAACAGCGGAGATATCCATGCGACTGTTCTTTCGGCTTTTGTAAAGTCACCGCAGATATCGTCGGCGGCAGTCTTGAATTTGTGCTTTTCGTAGTCCTCTCTTGCAAAGCCTTTGACGGCTCTCATAGCCATAACGTTTTCTTCGATGGATTCATTGAGCTTGTCGTACTTCTTGAAAACTCTCTTGAATGACGGCAAGGCTTTCTTTCCTATCATGAAAAGTCCGAACAAAAGGACAGGCACGACTACAACGAAAAGTGTAGCCAAAGAACCGCCCATGATGTACGCCATAGCAACTGAGAAAATAAAGTTAAGCGGTGCTCTTATGGCAATTCTAATTATCATCATATATGCCATCTGGACATTACCTACGTCAGTCGTCATTCTCGTTACGAGTGATGAAGCGGAGAACTTGTCGATGTTTGCAAATGAGAACGACTGTATACTCTGATACATATCATGTCTTAAGTTCTTTGCAAAACCGGCAGAGGCTTTCGATGCCGTATAACCTGCGATACCGCCGCAGCAAAGCGAAACAGCCGCCAAGCCTAAGAGTACGGCACCGTATTTTGCTATTGTGTTGAGATCGCAACCTGCCTGTATGTTATTGACCAAAATTGCGAGAATGTAGGGAATGACAGCTTCCATCAAAACTTCACCGATCATCAAAATCGGAGTAATGATCGAATCTTTCTTGTACTCCCTGATGGACTTTGAAAGTCGTTTAATCATTTTTTCTTTACCCTCTTTCTATTTATTGTTTTTGATATTATTATAGACCGTTTCAAGATAGCGACGAAGATCTGCTCTCTCCTGCTGTGTCAAGCCGTCGAGCATTTTCTCTTCACCGTCGATTTTCGACTGAAACATTTCACCCGAAAAATCCCTTGCTTTTTGGGTCTGGCAAACTATTTTATTACGTCTGTCGGTTTCGTCTGTGTGACAACTGATATAGCCGTTTTTTTCAAGCCTTGCAATAAGACCGACAACTGTCGGATGTGAAACGTCGAGAAATTCCGCTATCTGTTTTTGCGTTACTCTGCCGCCGTTACAGGCAATGAAAAACAGCACTTGACTTTGTGAAAAGGTCAAATTGTTTTTCTTAAGCTGGGAATCGAAATTCGTCCTCATCTTCTCATTTATCGCTTTGAAAAGATGCCCTATATCCTTTTCCTCCAACTCGTCACCTCCAAATATGTAATATGCTACATTTAGCACGCTACAGATTTTAGCACGCAAATATTTTAATGTCAAGCATTATTAAGATTTATATTTAAGTTTATCTGATTGCACAAACGCATATTTAATCTAAGCACTATCTGTTGTACAAAGTGACCAATGAATAAATTCTCAGACAAATCGTAAATTATGTTTAAAATCCGAATATTTTTTAATATTTTCATAACTTTAAATTCATTGACTTGACTATAAACAAAGTATAAAATAATTGTAGAAACATTTAAGGAGGAAATAGTCATGGACAGATTCAATGACGTTATGGATCAGATAATTCAGCATTTCATGAATGTCTGGCAGGTTTTTCTTGATCTTATCGCAATGGTAAAGGGCGAGAAATAATTTAAAACTAAGATTGATTCAGCCGCAAATCGGTAAAACGATTTGCGGCTGATGGTTTTTGTGGGGTAGCGGAGCGAATCGCCGCAGGCGGTGAACGGAGCGGCAGGCGGCAGCTTGCGTACTCCCCGAGCCGTAAGGCGAGTGGGAGTGCCAAGCTGCC
>CAYWDD010000191.1:0-1501 GCA_964456935.1 uncultured Faecalibacterium sp.
GCACACGGGCGGTATGCAGTGCTTTCTCGCTCCGCTCGAACGCACTTATCCCGCCCTTACGCTCCGCAACCGCCTTCGGCGGTCGCTCCGCTGCTCACTGCGTTCGCAAAAGCCCGACAGCCACCCCTTCGGGGGCGGCTGTCGGGCCTCTGTCATCATCCTGCTCTATACAAGTTGAATATTATCGTTCTGTTATCTTCAAGCACTACGTTTGATGTGCCGTAGATCTCATTTTGCACTTTTTGTGCTACTTTAGGATAATCCTGCACAACTACGCTCATGCCGTTGATCGTCGGTGTCTTGAATATATCGGGGTCTGTTATCGTTATCTGCTCGATGTCGTAACTCAGCCAGCCGTTTGCCAACGCCCTTGCCGCATATCCGAGTATCTCCGTCTTTGTCATGTCTGTTTGGAAATATTTGAACACCTTGTTAAGCATATCCGTAAGCTGTGATATTGATGCACCTTTACAGCTTTCTATGAAAGCCATGATGACCTGTCTTTGCCTTCTTGTACGGCTGACATCTGCGTCTGCATCGGAGTGTCGCTGTCTTGCAAAGTAGAATGCCTGCTTGCCGTTGAGAAGAACGTTTTCGCCTACCGGACATTCAAGTTGCCACTCACGCATCATGTTCTTTGATTCGTATTCCTGTACATCAACTCTGATGCCGCCTACAGCGTCAACTAAGTTTTGGAATGACTTAAAGTCCGTAACAACATAGTGGTCTATCTTTATCTTGAAAATGTTCTCGATAGTTTCAACCGTACACTTGGCTGTCTTTCCGTAGAAGTAAGCAGCGTTCATCTTGTTGTAATACTCTCCGCCGTTCGGTGTCTTGAAGTACACCCAGCTGTCACGGAAGAACGAAACCATGTGTATCTTTTTGGTCTTTGTGTTAAGGGAAACGAGCATCATCGTGTCACTTCTGCCACCCTCTTTAAGTCCGTTCTTTGAGTCAAGACCTAAGAGGAGAACGTTTATGACGTTCTTCGATTGCATCGGTTCACCTGCGTTGTACCATTGTTTGACATAATCGTTTAAGCTTCCTGCCGAGCTTACGGCAGAGAAAAGGTCAAAGTCCTCTTCTTCGTAAACGATGTCTTTGTTTGCGTCAATTTCGTCAACAACGGGAGTATCGACCGGTGTTTCGTCCTCGATTTTGTCAAGCATCGCATTGACAAAGCCGTAAGCCGCACCGACAATTATCATCACGAAACAAACAATACCGTATGCAAGCTTCGCACGACGTCTTTTGTTCTTCCAAAGGCTGACAAAGAAATTCATCTTCTTTTCGCTTTCTTCGTCTGTACCCTCGGTTTCTTCGTTGTCCTCGTCTTGCTCTTCGTCTTGTGTTTCACCGTCCGTTTCGGTTTCATAGCTGCTGCTTATGTCCTCGAACTCGAATGATGTTTCCTCGTCGGATTCGCTTGAATGCGAGGAAGAAACTTCCGTTTCCTCGGTTTCTTCCTCGTACTCATAATCATCGTCGGCTAAATCAA
>CAYWDD010000191.1:1601-3554 GCA_964456935.1 uncultured Faecalibacterium sp.
TTTCCTCTGTAAGGTCGGTTTCCTCTGTGTTGCCGAAATTTTTGAAAAAGCTGTTATCTCCCTCGTCGGTTTTCATTCTCTCACGTTCCGCATCTTCGGGGGCGGAGAACTTCTTTTCCTGTTCGCCGAACAGAATATCGTCCAAACCGTCGTTTTCGATAATTTTCATCTTTTCACACCCTTATGAATTTTTTGTTTATTCCTGCACTTCGTTCGTCTGTTCGGTTTCTTCCGTTTCTTTCTCTTCTTGCGTTTCCTCGGCTCTTTCAACTGCCGCTACGGAAACGACTTTTTCATTTTCACTGACTTTCATGACCCTTACACCCTTTGCACCTCTTGCAACGGTGTTGATCTGTGATGCGGGAATACGAATGATTATACCATCTGACGAGATAATAATCAAGTCGTTTTCATCATCTATGACATTTATTGATGCTACAAGACCGTATTTGTCTGTTTTGTAATTCTTGACGCCCTTACCGCCTCTTGTCTGTACACGGTAGTCGTCATTTTCACTGAGTCGTCCGTAACCCGTTTCGGTGACGGTAAGTATCTTCTTGTTTTCCTCGACTATGCCGACACCGACAACCTCGTCACCCTCTTTGAGAGTGATAGCCTTAACACCTCTTGCGGTTCTGCCCATATCTCTGGCGTCGGTTTCCTTGAATCTGATACTCATGCCGTTTCTTGTCGCAACAACGACATCTTTATCGCCTGTTGTCAGCTTGACCCATGCAAGTTCGTCACCCTCGTCAAGTCCGACTGCGATAACACCCGACTTTCTCAAATTCTTGTACACATCAAGGCTTGTCCTCTTGATGATACCGTGTCTTGTGACCATGAGAAGGTACTGTCCGTCATCGTAATTCGGAATGCGTATCATTGCACTTATCTTTTCATCCGTTTCAATCGGGAGAAGATTTATGATGTTTGTACCCCTTGCGGTTCTGCTGCCCTCGGGTATCTCATAACCCTTAAGTCTGTATGCTTTGCCCTTTGTCGTAAAGAACATTATATAGTCGTGTGAGCCGCAGGTGAACATCGTTGTAGCAACGTCCTCTTCACGGCGGTTCATGCCCTTAATGCCCTTGCCGCCTCTGTTTTGGATAGAATACGCATCGACAGGCTGACGTTTGATGTACCCCATATTAGTCATGGTGAATACACATTCTTCAACGGGGATGAGGTCTTCTATATCGACTTCGCCGCTGACGTTTACTATCTCGGTAAGTCTGTCGTCACCGAACTTGTCACCTATCTTGCTTGCTTCTTCCTTAACTATACCGAGAACTCTCGTTTCGCTTGCGAGAATGTCCATGTAGTCGGCAATCTTCTCTTTAAGTTCAAGCAGCTCTGCCTCTATCTTTTCTCTTTCAAGACCTGTCAACTGTCCGAGCCTCATCTGAACGATAGCCTGTGCCTGTACCTCATCAAGACCGAATCTTTCTATAAGTGCCGCCTTACCCGAGGCTTGGTCTTTCGAGGCACGGAGAATTGCGATTACCTCATCTATAAAGTCAAGAGCTATCTTCAAACCCTCTAAGATGTGCGCTCTTTCCTGTGCTTTCTTAAGGTCATATCTCGTTCTTCTTGTGACGACTTCTTCCTGGAACTTGATATAGTTCGTCAAGATGTCCTTTAAAGGAAGAATCTTCGGTACACCGTCAACAAGGGCGAGCATGATAATACCGTAGGTTATCTGGAGCTGTGTCAAAGAGAACAGCTGATTTAAAAGCACCTGCGGATTCGCATCACGCTTTAAGTCTATTACAAGGTGCATACCGTTTCTGTCCGAGTAGTCGTTGATGTCGGATATGCCCTCTATTCTCTTATTCTTAACAAGGTCGGCTATTGACTCGATAAGTCTTTTCTTGTTGACCTGATAGGGAAGTTCAGACACGATTATCTGATATTTGCCGTTCTTTGCCTCGACTATCTCGGTCTTAGCTCTGA
>CAYWDD010000192.1:0-3521 GCA_964456935.1 uncultured Faecalibacterium sp.
ATGACCCTCTGCTTGTAAGGCAGATGCTCTCCCAGCTGAGCTATGCTCCCATGTGTCGCTCATCAGCGACTTGTATAATATACACTAATGAAAAACATTTGTCAACACTTTTTTCAAAATTTTTCATCTTTTTTTCGTGTTTTTTTATTCTGCCGATTTAGAAGTGCAAAATGAATTTAGATATCGGATATTAGATGTCGGATTTTGAGCTTGATAGCTCGATGCCGTGCATAGCGGAAAGGCTGTGCCGCTCATTGATTCGGTCTGTTCAGCCTTTTGGCTTTTTACTCATCGAACATCTATCAGCGGCGGCATCGTGCCATCACCCCCTCGCCTTCGGCTTGAGGGTAAGTCACGATGCCGTAACGCTCCGCTACCGCCCCTCAGGGCGGTGGCGGAGCGTTGTGCGGAAGTTCGTGTGCTGTTGTATGAAATACAACAGTGCCGAACTTCCGCCCACTGCTGAAACTTGCCTAAGACAAAAGCCAAAAGGTTGTAAAAAAACTAAACTCGGCTCCCCTGAAAGGGGAGCTGAGGGGTTACGAATATCCACTAAAAATTCTCGGTTTTCCTTTAGCGGAGCTGTCGCAGTAAGGCTGCGACTGAGGGGTATCCCCACTGTGAACAGTCTTAATCATTCTGCATTTAGAATTTGGTATCCTCCGGCTCTAAATGAACCAAATGCAAAATTACTATGAGTGCCGCCTGAACGGTTACTACTATCCCGACCTCGACAGGATATAAGCAAAACGCTCCTACGCTCATTATGACCGATATTGCCGTAGAACCCAACCACAGCTTTTTCGTTGCCGCAAGAACTGCTAACGTAACGATTACAGTAATCAAAAGTATTCTGTAGTCGAACATCACCAAAAACGCAAGTGCTACTGCGACGCCTTTTCCGCCTCGAAATCCAAGCCAAAACGGGAACTCATGCCCCAACGCAGTTCCTAAGCAGGCATAGGCTAAAATCAGCTCACGACTGAGCGTACCGCCGAAAACTTTCACACATATGAACGATGCCGCAACAGTTTTCAATACGTCAAGGACAAACGTTGCCGCTCCCAGACCTATTCCCTCGTTTAATGTCGTGTTCATCGTTCCGGCATTATGCGAACCGATATCTCTTATGTCTTTCTTTTTGAAAGTTTTAACTAAAATATAGCTTGACTGGAAATTTCCGAAAACATAGCCTATCAATACGCTTAAAACTCGTGCTATCACAGGCTTTCACCCAAAAGTTTTACGATATCTCCGACTGTTTTTATGTTATCGAAATCACCGTCTGCTATCTCGACTTCGTATTCACTTTCAATATCTGTAACAACGTCTATTATGTCAAGGCTGTCCGCTCCGAGTTCGTCAAAGGTCGTTTCCGAGTTTATTTTGTCCTCTTCTATTTCAAGCTGTGTGCTGATAAGCTCTTTGACAGATTCATATATATCCATAATTTTGCTCCTTTCGGTTTGTAACCACATTATTTGCAATATAGTGTTATATATTCAAATAAAATAAATGAATTTCCGCTACATTAAGTATGCGGAAATTCATCCATATATTACTTATTTACGTTTTTCTAAAATCGCAACAGCTTGCTTTCCTATTGAGTTGTAGCAATACTCGGATTGATTTTTAGGGTGTTTGACCTCTCCGTTTGAATTATACGGATCGAGGAAGTAGTAATACTCTTCATCATAACCTATAAGCACCATGCAATGTTGTCCGACAGGGTAAAGATAGGTCTGCTTTTTATCATATGACTGCCATTGATAGACTTCGTTTATCTCCTGCATTGATACGGTACACCACACCGCTACGGGGATTCCTTTGGCAACATAGTCAGCCGCAAGTGTGCTTAAATCTTGACCCGAAAGATTACAAGCATAGTATTTTTTATCCGGCAGGTACTTGTTCAATGAGTCCACTATTACAGGGGCAAAGCAACCCCAACCGCCTTTTGCACTCTTCGGATCACCGGCATACTGCTTGCTTGGGTCAGGTCCGTATCTGCAACCCCACTTGACCTTGACTTCACCGCAACTTAAGTAGTTATCGACAAAATCAACGGGATCTACGTCATAGCCTTTATCTTTAAGCAGCATCACACCGCTGACAGCCTCACAGCCGTTGGGAAGTATCCCCTCTTGAGAAACATAGGGTACACTGAGTTTTCTTGTCAACATATCGGCACTGATGATTTCCTCTTCCGCTGTTTCGTTTATAGCGTTTACGACTTCATCTGTCGCACCTTTTTTAAACAAGATATAAATCTGAGCGATATCATCATCGGAAAAGCTGCCGTTTGTATACATATCGTATATGACTTTGTAAAGTGATGAAGAAAACTCACTGATCTCACGCATCATATCGTATAGATTTGTGCTGAGTTCGGTTTCGCTTATCTCATCGGAAGGTGTGCTGACATGCAATTCCATATCACCGTCGTTTGCCGCTTCCTCAACTTCATCATCATATTTTGTCAAAAAGTAGTTATTGCCCAGCCAGATATTTTTTGAATATCTGTTCATTCTGTAAGCCTTAAGAAGATTGTACCCGAGAACTCCGCTGAGTGCAATCAAAATCGCAAGCACAATGCAAGTGATAGATATGGCTAACTTTAGTGTTTTCTTCCTTATTTTAACATTTTCGTTCATTTTCGTTTCCTCCTTTTCTCTCGTTATATCCACACGAAATTGCTTATCTGTTAACTCTGTGTAAATTCCTGCCATTCGCAGCGAACCTTGGCACTCCGCTCACTTCGTTCGGGAGTACGCAAGCTTCGCTGCCCGCCCGCCCTGCGGGCGGGCTTTCCAAAACCGCCTATAAAAAATCCTCAGATTTCCATTCCGTTAAGTTTCATAAGTTCCCTTGCCGATTCAAGCGAGTCAACACCGGTTCTGTTCTTTATCGGTGCGAACTCTTTTTCTCTGACTACCTCGTATGAAAGACAGCTGTCCATGAGATGAACCATGTCGAGAATTAGCGTTTCAAATTTGTAGCCGTTCGGCTCTTGCGGTGATACCTTTTCACCGTTTTCATCAACGTATGGTATCTTCTTCTTGACGATGTGCAAGGGCATATCCTTTCCGGCAAGCTCGATGAGTTTGTCAAGCTTGAACATATAGTTAAGGATAACTCCGAAAGCGTAGGCAAGTCTGCCGTTTTCGTCCTTGAGTTCTGCCATTTCGTCCGTCATTTCGTAGTATTCGACTATTGACGGCTTGCCGTCCTCAAGACAGAGTACACCGACCTTTTCTCTCTCGTCGGCTTTTCTGACAACCTTTGCGCCTATATCGGACTTTGACAGTACCGTTGCTCCGACGAATGCAGGGTCGTTTATTTTCTGCAATACGTTGTCTACGGAGAATGCCGACAGGTACTCGATGCCCTGTTCTTTCATTTCATCGACAAGTCCCGCTCTGAGCATTGATCTGAACCAACCGCCGTTACCGTTGGGCGAGAGAGCTATTTTGCCCTTTTCGGACATATATATCTTGCCGTTATAATCAACGGCAGGTGTC
>CAYWDD010000193.1:0-3510 GCA_964456935.1 uncultured Faecalibacterium sp.
TTCTCCATTTTTTTGAATGTTTTCTTCATATTTTCTCCTTTTAAAAGCGTTTGAGATTACTCAAACGTTTTTAAACTTTTATGGGGAAATTTTTACATTTATTATACACTGTGGCTACATTTGTAGTGTTTAATTACATTGTAAAACGTATAATAAAATCTAACCGATAATAATATTATAATATACGCATCTAAGCATATTAAGAATTACAGATTGATTTTCCCGACTGAATTTGAAAAGCGGAGTGAAACGTGTGAAAAAGAATAATTCAAACTTTAGAATAAAAACATCTTTGGAATTTAAAACCGATAAGGAGCAGGCAGGACGTAAAAAGCTGACATTCGGACTTTTCTTTTCAATAGGCATAGTAATGGTCGCCTGCGTTTGCCTTTTGTTATTGCTGCGAGAATACGATTTTGATATTGACAATATTATAGGAAGATCCCCCGATACAACGCAGGAAAGCGAGGAAACGACTGCCGAACCTGTCACTTTCGAGGGCAATGCCAACTTTTTACTGCTTTGTTCGGACGATGACGGAAAGAAAGTACACCATGCGGCAGTGCTGAGTGTTGATTTGAGCAAAGCAAGTATGATGATAAAAACCGTAAATGCGAAAAAGAACGTTACTGCCGATGGATTTTCGGGTAACCTTTCTCAGCACTTAAGTCACGGCGGAATGGCACAGGTCGTTGCCGCTGTGGAAAGCTTGACCGACTTGGAAATTTCAAGATACGTCAGAGCAACCGACACCACGTTTAAA
This sequence comes from uncultured Faecalibacterium sp., assembly GCA_964456935.1. Classification (GTDB taxonomy): domain Bacteria; phylum Bacillota; class Clostridia; order Oscillospirales; family Acutalibacteraceae; genus UBA6857. The sequence goes on from CAYWDD010000193.1 coordinate 764, forward strand.
GGTCTTGTTAAGGTGTTCGGAGGTGTTGCGTGTACAATAGACGAAAAGATAACATATTCGGTTGACGGTGTCGGATATATAATCGAAAAAGGCACACAAACGCTGACAGCCGACATGAGCTATAAGTATATGTACTATCTTTCACAGCAAAATAAAAACAAGCCCGAAAAAATGAGCGAGTTTTTGTCGGATATGCTTTGTGAGTTTATGACAACGGAAAACTTTACAAGAGCCGACACAATTTACAAAAAGCTTGTGAATATCCTCGATACCGACATCTCGGCTTACGATTTTGCCAACAACAAGGCAGGTCTTGGATATATTATAGAAAAAACACAGGGGCAAAAACCGACTGTTGTCTGATTTTGTGGGCAATATACACAATAAACTGCACAAAAATTTGTGCAAAACAGCCTAAAACTTGTGCTTGTATCCAAAACTGAAAAACTTGCCGAAAATCCCTTGATTTTTATCGCAAGGTGGTATATACTTCATATTGTCAACGGAGGGAAACCTCCTTGACATATATTAGATTTCTCCATTTTTTTGAATGTTTTCTTCATATTTTCTCCTTTTAAAAGCGTTTGAGTTTTCTCAAACGTTTTTAAACTTTTTAGGGCAAAACTCTTGAAAACGACCTATAATATAGTATAGAATATGTATGTCGGCTTTTGCCGGCATATTAAATTACAGGAGATTTCATATGGATCCTATTAAAGTTGATTTTACAGGCGGCTCAGGTTCGTCGAAACGTTCGGGCAAAAGTGCGGTCATATTGCCGTCAAATTCCGTTGTAAAGCAGATAATCGCCATCGTTTGTGCGATAATCGGCGGAGCGATAGCATATTATTTCAGATTGCCTGCGTTTAATTTTAAGGCACTCGAAATGTATGAGTTTTTCGCACTCATCTTAGCTGTGTACTTTGCCGTGCTTTACATTTTAAGCGGTGCGTCTAAGAATCCCGAGTATATACCCTATGTCAAAAAGAAAGCGATTGTACCTTTGGTAATAGTCGCAGTCGGAGTTTTGATAGTCGGTGCAGGTTATCTTGTATCCTCGGCTTTCTTCAGAGCGGACGCGTACAGCGAGATAATTTCGGTCGATGAGAACAAGACTTTTACATCGGATATAAAGGAAGTCGATTTCTCGGCTGTTCCCGTTCTTGACAATGATGCTGCCGCAGCTCTTGCAAAAAGAACTCTCGGCGATATCGCATCTATAGGTAAGATCTCTCAGTTTGAGGTCGCAAACGATTTTACTCAAATCAACTACAGAAACCGTCCCGTCCGTGTCACAACCCTTGCATACGGTGATATTTTCAAGTGGTTCAAGAACACTTCGTCGGGATTCCCCGGGTACATTGTCGTTGACATGGTGACTCAAAAAGCAGAGTTCGTCACGCTTGAAGAGGGCAGCTATATGCGATACTCTCCCTACGAACATTTCAGCAAGTACCTCATGAGGCACTTGAGATTTGAATATCCGACTTATATGTTCGGTACGCCGACGTTTGAGATAGACGTAAGCGGCAAGCCCTATTGGATATGCCCTGTCGAGGATAAGACGATCGGACTTTTCGGCGGTACGGATATCAAGGCGGCTGTTTTGGTCGATGCCGTAACAGGCGAATTTTTCGAGTACACCGTCGATGAGATAAAGAACGACTCATCACTTCAGTGGATAGACGGAATATATTCCTCCTCACTTCTTGTCGAACAGTATAACTACTACGGCAAATATTCGGGCGGATTCTGGAACTCCGTCATAGGTCAGACGGGCGTTAAGGGTGCTACAGAGGGTTCAAACTACCTTGCGTTAAACGATGACGTTTATATGTACACGGGAGTTACTTCTGTCGGAAACGATGAGGCTATAATCGGCTTTGTTCTTATCAACATGAGAACAAAAGAGGCTAATTTCTACAAAGTGTCCGGTGCTAAGGAATACTCGGCGGCAAAGTCGGCTCAGGGTGCGGTACAGAACTTTAAATATACGGCTACGTTCCCGATACTTCTTAATATAAGCGGACAGCCGACATACTTCATGTCGCTAAAGGACGATTCAAATCTCGTCAAAATGTACGCCATGGTAAACGTTGAGCAATATCAGGTAGTCGTTACCGGGTCGAAGATATCCGAGTGCACGGAAAACTATATGAACAAGCTCAAAGAAAACGGCATCAATATTTCGGTAGATATCGACAATATAAAAGACAATGCCGCAGATACAAATTCGGGCGAACAGACCGAGCCGAAAGCGGAAACCGTAACGGTCAAAGGCAAGGTCGAAGATATAAGAACCGCCGTACTGGCAGGGGAGAGCTATTATTACATCAAGCTTGAAGATTCAGCCGCTTATTACAGCATAAAGGCAAGCGACGATCAAAGCGTAGTAATCCTCAACATAGGCGACAAAGTTGAGCTGACATACGAAAAGAGCGAAAAGGATATAATCCCGATCGAGGAAATCAAAATCAAAAAGTAATAAATCCTCCGTGTGGAAGTGATTCCGCACGGAGGCGTTTTTGTGTATAAATGTTACAAACTGACTTGAAATTCAATTTTGCTTTTGCTATAATGAAGTCACCACACAAAAATTAAAAATTGCAAGTATAATTATGGTTGCTTTTTACTTCGGTAAAAATGCAGGCTTTAAATTTTCGTGACCTTTTTATACTTGCGTTATGTAAAATTTTTGTGTGGTAGCAAAACGAAGTTTGTATTTTTCGTGTGTGCGACTTCGGTTT
>CAYWDD010000194.1:0-3510 GCA_964456935.1 uncultured Faecalibacterium sp.
CTGACCGTGACCGCCCGACTGCTTTTTATGTCTGCCCTGAACGGAAACTGTCTTTCTTATTGCCTCTCTGTATGCTACCTTGGGAGTCTTGAGGTCAATGTCAACACCGAATTTAGCTTTAAGCTTTGAAACGATAACGTCAAGGTGCTGTTCGCCAAGACCCGAAAGGATCTGTTCTCTTGTTTCTGTGTTTGTTTCGAATGTGATTGTCGGATCTTCTTCCATAAGTCTTAACAGACCCGATGCAACCTTTTCTTCGTCGCCCTTCTTCTTGACAACAACAGCCATTGAAAGACAGGGGGCGGGGAACTTAACAGAACCCATCTTTATAACGTCGTTTGCAGAGCAGATAGTGTCGCCCGTCTTAACGCTTGCAAGCTTTGTTATAACACCGATATCACCTGCGGCTATCTCTTTTGCATCTTCGCTCTTGCCGCCTCTTAATGTGATGATCTTACCCATTCTTTCACTTTCGCCTGTGCGTTCGTTGTAAGCCGGGGTATCAGCTGTTATCTTGCCTGAAAGAACCTTTATGTATGACATCTTTCCTACGAACGGGTCGGCAACAGTCTTAAAGCAAACCGCTGCAAGAGGACCGTTGGGATCGAAGGGAAGAACTTCCTCATTGCCGTTTCTTATGACCTTTTCACCATTTGAATCGGCAGGTGACTGAGCTGAGTAAACAAGAGCGTCAAGGATAAGTCCTATAGCCTCTGCATTATAGCCCGAGCAAGCGTAAACAGGATAAATTTCGCCCTGCTCAACACCCATTGTCAAGCCGTTGATAATTTCTTCTTTTGTTAAGGTTTCACCCTCAAAGAACTTCTCCATAAGTTCTTCGTCAACTGTGGCTACAGCCTCAGCGAGAAGCTCTTTCATTTCGTCTATCTTTGAATCGGACGGGAAGTCAACATAGACTTTCTCGTTGTTCTCATACTTGAATGCTTTGCCGTTACAAAGGTTACAGTATGCGGCGATCTTTCCGTCAACCATATAAGGAACAACAACGGGGCAGACCTTTGTGCCGAACTCTTCCTGTAAAGCCGAGAATGTTTTATAGAAATCACGGTTATCCGCATCGCACTTTGTAACTGCGAAGAATATCGAAAGACCGTACTTATGAGCAAGTGAGAATGATTTTTCGACACCGACATCAAGACCGCTGCCTGCCGATGTGACGATAAGAGCTGTTTCAGCTGCTCTCATGCCCTCGCTCATACCGCCGGCAAAGTCGAATTTACCCGGAGTGTCGATAAGGTTTATCTTAACGTCGTTCCATTCGAGAGGAGCGACTGCCGTTGAAACCGAAAACTGACGCTTTTTCTCTTCTGTATCAAAATCCGTTACCGTGTTCGAATCAGTTACTCTGCCTAATCTATCTGTTGCTCCCGCAACGTAAAGCATTGCTTCTGCAAGTGTCGTTTTACCCTTTCCGCCGTGACCTACTATAGCCACGTTTCTAATGTTCTTAGTGCCGTATGCCTTCATATTATGTTTACCTCCTTACAGCCGACTTTAAAAAACGACTGCTAAATAATCTACACTGCCAACTTCGCAGCTTATCACTGATTTTAACATATATTCTATGCAATTTCAATGATTTTTTGTGAAAAATCTATAATTTTCACAATTATTTTTAAATGCGGAGGAAAAACCTAGTAATTTAGGGGTTAGATGTTGGATTTTAGATGCTAGATGTGGTGAATTTTAGGTTGTTTGCGGTATGCAGATGGGTTGGTGAGCGGAGCGGCCGCCGCAGGCGGCTGCGGAGCGTAACGGCGGCAGCTTGCGTACTCCCCGAGCCGTAAGGCGAGTGGGAGTGCCAAGCTGCCGCCCCGCTGCTGAAATGTGCGATGAGAAAAAACTTTGCAGGCTGTAAAGACCTCTAAGTCAAAAAGTGCGAAACAAGACGTGGTTTGTGCAGAAATTTGGTCTTGCCTCTCCTGAAAGGAGAGGTCTTTGCAACCTCTAAACTTTCCATTTTACTAAATTTCAGCAACGGCGGCATTGGTTCGGCACTCCCACTCACTTGCGTTCGGGGAGTGCACGCCCCAATGCCGTGCAGCGGTATGCTGTGCTATCTCACTGACGTTCGAACGCACATTATCCCGCCGTAATGCTCCGCTCCCCGCCCCTTCGGGGCGGTCGCTCCGCTCACAATCCCACTTCACTGCGTCAACACCCCACCGTCAGTGTACAGCAGTATCAAAATTTCTCTCTCCTCAAACGTTTCGCAGTCAATATAGATCAGCACTTCCTGACCGCTTTCGTCCTTGCAGTGAAATTCAAAACACAGATATTCCCTGTCGCTTTGCGTTGGAATAAGTGCCGTCTTTGACGAGATTATTTCAAGACCTTGCTTGACTTTTCCCTTTGCCTGTTCTTTTCTTTCCTCACTTTGGACTTCGATGTTTCTGTTTGTGTGATTCATAAGATAGGTCGTTGCGTCGAATGACACCACTTCGCCTGTTTCAAGCGAAATCCCGACTTTGATAAGATCCGGATAGCACACCGCTCCGCTCTTTTCATAAGCATAATTTACGGTACACAAGCCGTCATATGTGCTGTAATAGTTATCACTCATGGAGTAGTAGCCGAGTTCACGCAGGAACTTTTTCCCTCGATCTATCGCACTTTCCTGACTTATCGTGCTTTCGCCCTGATACCCTGAATTTATGATGTAACAGAGCTTGCCGCCTTGCTTGGTTATGCCGATCGTCTGACTGTCCGTGCTGAAACGGTAGAGGTATAAGTTCCCTGTTTCGTCGCTTTCTTCCCTAAGCTCACTTTCCGAAATGCCCAATACTTTTGCCGTGTACGTTTTGGCCTCTGCTCTTGTGACCTCCGATAACGCATTTACGCCCTTTGCCGTGAGGCTGTTCATATGATCGGAAAACGGCCCGTCGTACACCAAAGTGGGATAGTCCTGTAAGCCTTGCTGTGCGGTGGAAAAGCTGTCCGAGAAAAGAGCGGAATCGCTTTCGTCCTTATAGATAGAAAGATTGCTTTTGCTTTCCTCGAATGTCAGCATACCGTCATAGTAGTCAGAGCGAATAGAATCAAGTGAAGAAGAAAGCTCCTTTGCGTAGGACAAAAGAGATGCCAGCATTTCACTGTCGTTTTTTTCGGCTTGTCCGCCCGATGAAAGCTTTGTTGTAATACTGTTTGTATAATCGCCTATCTGAGATAGAAATTTGTAAATATCCGCTGTGTAGATCTCACTGCTTTCAATTTCGCTGAGTGCCGCTTTTGCACATCTTGACTCTGCGTTGAGCGAAGAAGAAAGTCTGCTCATAGTTTGAGCCGAGGCGGAATACTGTCCTTTTTGCAGGACGATAACAATAGCATCAACGCTTTCGCTAAGTTCACTTAACGCCCTTTGACGGCTGAGTTCGACTTGCTGTTTATAATTTTGCGATGAAAGGTAAAACAATACGGTCGTTGCAAGAAGAACGGCTATTGCGCTAAGGCAAAACGAAAATGCTCTTACTTGCTTTCTTGTCAGGTTTG
>CAYWDD010000195.1:0-3464 GCA_964456935.1 uncultured Faecalibacterium sp.
CCGACTTCGTCGTCGGGGTAGCACGATTTCACCGTTCCGCCCGCCCTGCGGGCGGGCGGTTACCTAACCCCTAATTTCACTTAAACATATACTGCATATCGTCCATGAGCGATTCCATTGTCTTGAAAGTCTTTTTAGCTTTCTTCTTAAGCATCTTCTTGGTATTGCCGCTCATCATAGTTGAGCCGATCATTGCCGACGCACCGCCGACAGCAAGACCGATACCCATACCTGTTACGATACCGGACATTTTCTTCATAATATCACTTCCAAAATAAAATTATATCAGCTGAGCTGTACAAACATAGTCTAACCGAGAATCTTAGATTTATTACCGTGTAAATTATATTGAAAAAATTTTGTCTTCGTGTTACAATGGCAAAAGAAATTTTTAACGAAAGAAATGATCATATGTCAAAACTCAACATAGTTTTAGTTGAACCCGAAATTCCGCAGAACACGGGAAATATCGCAAGAACTTGTGCGGCTACAGGTGCGGCACTTCACATAGTTAAACCTATGGGATTCAGTGTCGATGACAAATATTTAAAAAGAGCAGGTCTTGACTACTGGCACTTGCTGGACTTGACCTATTACGAATCGTTAGACGACTTTTTTTCTAAGGTACAAGGTGAGTTTTTCTACTTTACGACAAAAGCGTTACACCGACACACCGATGTAAACTATCCCGAAAACAGCTATTTGTTCTTCGGCAAGGAAACAAAAGGATTGCCCGAACAGCTTTTAAAAGATAATCCCGACCGCTCGGTACGCATACCCATGATAGACGAGTCAAGGAGTCTGAACCTTTCAAATTCCGTAGCGATAGGAGTTTACGAGGTTTTAAGACAATGGGATTATCCCGAGCTTTTATGTCAAGGTGAACTGCATAATTTAAAATGGTGAACATTTGTTCGAAAAACTATTGACAAACTCAAAAATTGCTCCTATAATAAAAATGTGGGTACGCCGAACCCACCGTATACTTGACGTTGACCGATGAATGAACGCTATACATTTCAAAGCTTTATTCAGTCAAGACAAACAGCTTTCGCACGATTTTTAAGATCTGTGGGGGCTGTTAATTATTTTTACTCATAAAGAGAAATTTTTATTATTAAAGGAGAATTGAAAATGAAATACAAATTAGATATTTCAAAATTGGACACACAAGTCGTCGAGGTGATGCAATATGAACACAACGTCACTTCTGTCGATGCTAAATTTACACAAGACGATATTCATGAGGACTTGAAGGAGCTGACGCCCTGCATTTTGCTTTCAATGGGCGATAAAATAACGTCAAAAAACGGTCTGAGTTATATCATAACCGACGATGAGGCAGGTATTACATGGTACATATCGGAAAATTATACCCAAAAGGCAGGAACTTTCTTTGCTCAATTCGCTTTCATAGCAGCTGACGGAACGGTAAAGTCTTATCAAAAAAGCTTTATTCTCAGAGTTCTTCCGTCTGTTGAATGGCAAAAAGCCGGATTTGAATACAAACCCGACTTTCTTGAAACTTTTCGCAATGAAATCACTGAAGAAATCGAATCCCGTGTTCCGACTAAGGTAAGCGAACTTGAAAACGATGCCGCTTATCTCAGCACAGACGGTGTGTTGAGCGAATATGCTAAAATGACAGACATTGATAAGGCATTGACTTCCTACACGACAACAAGTGACGTAAATTCGCTCATAGAAAACCGTGAAACTTTAAGAAAGCCTAAAGCCATATGCAACGGATATTTCCCGACAAATGCCGCTACTACCCTTTCAAGCAACATAACTTTTGCTCCCGATTCAGAGTCGGTGTACTCTAAAGCGGCACTCATGAACAAGAAAAGCGACGGCTCTGTTTTTTCGCTTGACACATTCACGCTTACGGTTTCGACAGCCTCCGCTGTTTCCTCGGTCAATGCCGATGCTGTTTTTGCTATAAACGCAGCCGACATTTCGGGTGCGGGAACGGTATTTTTTACAGCCGAGGACTTGCTTGTCAAGGGTGAAAACACCGTTGCCTACATTTGCTTTGAAAAAGTAAACAATGTTTGCAGGGTGACGTATTCGAGATTTAATTCTTCGAGTGCGACCGTGCCTGCGAAAACGTCAAGCTCGTTTGTCGCAATCTCCAACCCGTACAGCATATCGAATGTCAAGATGACGCTTGAACCGAACTCTTCACAAGAAGTCACATCAAACTTTTCAAGTATCGTCAAGCTCACCCTGTCGGGTGTTGACAAACTGTAAAGGAGGAGAAAAAATGGTCGCATACATCAAAGCAAGACCATGGCTTTACAGAGGTCTCAGAACATTCTTGCAGGCATTTCTCAGCACACTTGCAGGTCAGTTACTTTTAGTCGAAAGCGGAGAAATTAACGAAAAGCTGATATTTTCTCTCTTGGTATCATCAATGGCGGCAGGACTTGCGGCACTGATGAACGTTGACGTATCAGAAAAAACCGAAAGTCAATAACAGTTTATGAAGGAGGGAGATTTTATGTCAGTTAAAAAATATTCACTTAAAAAGGACGGCGACAAGTCCTTATCAAAGCATTTTAAGGTCAGAGAATTCAGATGCAAGGACGGAACTGACACGATTTATATCGAATCGGGACTTATCGACTGTCTTGAAAAAGTTCACAGTCACTTCGACTGCTTGAAAATAAACATTGTTTCCGGCTACAGAACTGCAAGTCACGACAAGGCGGTCGGCGGTCGAGGCGTCGGAAATCACGTTCAGGGCAAGGCGGCCGACTTCGTTGCATACAAAAAAGACGGAAGTAAGATTTCATCGAAAGAGGTTGCCTTATACCTTGAAGATATCGGGATAATGGGCATCGGATATCGTTCGGGCGGCAGTGAAACTTCCACTCACGTTGACGTAAATTACAGAAACAAAAAGTGGTTCGGTGACGAAAAAAAGAGCATGACTGCCTCGATAGGTTCAAGCTTTTACACCTATCTAAAGGTCGGGTACACCGAAAACATGGCAATAGCGACAATCAATATAAGAAAAGAGCCGTCACTTAAGGGAACGGTCGTTGCACTTTTAAGGATCGGTGAAAAAATCAACGTTGCCGACTGTGAAAAAATCAGAAAGGACGGCTATACATGGAGCAAGGTCAAATTCGGCAATGCTCACTACTGGGTAGCCGACCGATATTTAAAGGAGGTAAGCAAATGAGCGAAACCGTTATTGTTGCCGCTATTTCTCTTATCGGTACGGTTTTCGGCTCGGTGATAGGTATTCTCACGTCAAACAAGCTGACAGCTTACAGGATAGAACAGCTTGAAAAGAAAGTTGACAAGCACAACAGCGTTGTTGAGAGGACGTATCAGCTTGAAGAAAAAATAAAGGTCGCAAACCACAGGATAGAGGATTTGGAGAAGAAGGTTGGGTGATAGCACGGGTGGGGGGCAGATTATAATATCAAGTGCAACACCAAAAAAATAAATAG
>CAYWDD010000196.1:0-3374 GCA_964456935.1 uncultured Faecalibacterium sp.
CACCTCAGTTTAATAATCAATCGTTTGATTAGATTATACATAACGTATATTCCCCTGTCAATAGTTTCAGACAAATAAAATTGAATTTTTTTTGCAAATTTTTCAATAATAAGCAACACAATTCAGAATATGACTGATTTCTTGGCACTTGCGAAAAAATATCAGATAATGTATAATGTATCCAATTAAATTTTAGAGGTATTATTATGTCTGTTTTAAGTACACAAAACTTAAAAATGGCATTCGGTCAAAACGTTGTTTTCGAGAATGTTACATTCGACGTGTACGACAACGATAAGATCGGACTTATAGGTGTTAACGGCGCAGGTAAGACAACGCTGTTTAAAGTCATAACCAAAGAATACGAGCCGTCCGACGGCAAGCTTATAATCGGAAAAGACACCGTTGTCGGATATATGCAACAGCACGCTTGTCACAACTCGGAGAGAACGGTTTATGATGAAATGGCGACTGTATTCTCGCATCTGGCTTTACTGGAAGAACAAATCGAAAGTACGATAAAGTCAATAGACAAAGGTGGAAACGATATCGACGGGCTGATCGAAGAACAATTACACCTGCAAGAAGAATTTCAGGCAAAGGGCGGCTTGACATATAAGAGCAGACTTAAAGCAACGCTTATTGGCTTGGGCTTTGCGGAAAGCGATTTTGATATGCCCGTATCACTTCTAAGCGGCGGACAAAAGTCAAAACTCAGCCTGGGAAAACTGCTTTTAAGCGGTGCGAATTTACTTTTACTGGACGAGCCGACAAACCATCTTGACATAAAGAGCGTTGAGTGGCTAGAAAACTGGATAACGGATTTCGATGGCTGTGTGATAGTTATTTCGCACGACAGATATTTTCTTGATAAGGTCACAAACAAGACCATGGAAATGGAAAGAAACCGTCTGACGGTAACTAAGGGTAATTACACACGGTTTATGGAGCTTAAAACCGAAAGACAGATGAATGTTGAGCGTACATATGATAAAGCGGTAAAAGAGATCCAACGAATCGAGGGAATAATAGCACAGCAAAAGCATTTCGGTCAGGAAAGAAATTACATAACCATAGCACACAAGCAAAAGTCGATCGACAGGCTCAAGGAAAATCTCGAAGAACCCGAAAAGGAGCTTGAAAGCCTAAGCTTTAAGTTTACGGCCGATGCCGTCAGCGGTAATGAAGTTATCCTTGCCGAGGAACTTAGCAAAAGCTTTGAAAATAAAGAGCTTTTCAGTGATGTGAGTTTTCTCGTCAAACGCAATGAACGTGTTTTTCTTCTCGGTGACAACGGCTGCGGAAAAACGACTTTACTGAAAATACTAACCGGTCAGTACAGAGCGGACAGCGGTGAGTACAAATTCGGAGCGAATGTCAAAATCGGCTACTTTGATCAGACTCTTTCACAGCTAAACGAAAGCAAGACCGTCCTTGATGAGGTTTGGGACAGCTATTTATCCATGAGCGAAAGTAAAGTCAGAGCCGCACTCGGGGCGTTCTTGTTCAAAGGTGATGATGTTTTCAAGCTTGTATCAACTCTAAGCGGCGGTGAAAAAGCAAGAGTGGCTTTACTGAAGCTAATGCTGTCGGGAGCAAACTTGCTTTTACTTGACGAGCCGACAAACCACCTTGATATAAAATCGAGGGAAGCACTTGAAAATGCACTTTTAGGCTATGACGGAACAATGCTTGTCGTATCGCACGACAGATATCTTATAAACAAGCTTGCAACAAGAATTTTGAGAATGACGGATCACGGAATCAAAAATTTCGGTGGAAATTATGACTACTATCTTGAACATTTTGTCGAAAAGCAAGAGGTTAAAGAAAAGCAAGAAAAACCTAAAGTCAATGATTACAAACTGAGAAAGCAAAGAGAAAGCGAGCTTAGAAAACTTAAGAGTGCTGTAGCAAGATGTGAAAACGAGATAAGCTCTCTTGATGAAGAAATATCGGCTACCGAAAAAGAGCTTGAAAAGGACAAAAATATGTCAGACTATGAAAAGATAGCCGAAATTACGTCTAAGCTTGATTCTCTCCATACAAAGCAAAACGAACTTATGGAGCAGTGGGAGGAACTTCAGTTGAAACTTGAAACGCAAGAAAAGTCGGAATGAGGTGAAATCATGGAAACGAACGAAAAATGGTTAAACTGGGCAATTGAACTGCAAAGTCTGGCACAAGCGGGACTGACCTACGGAAAAGATGTCTATGACAGAGAAAGATATGAGCGTATAAGAGAAATCTCAGCTGAAATTATCTCGGAAAAGTCTGATATTTCTTTTGAAAAGGTCAAAGATTTGTTTTGCTGTGAAACAGGTTATCAAACACCGAAAATCGACACACGAGCCTCTATAATAAAAGACGGAAAAATATTGCTTGTTCACGAAAACAACGGAGATTGGTCACTTCCCGGCGGTTGGGTCGATGTCAACGTATCTGTCGGTGAAAACGTTATCAAAGAAGTTAAAGAAGAATCGGGATTAGACGTAAAAATCGAAAAAGTCATTGCGATTCAAGACAGATCAAAACATAATCTCCCTCTTTATGCCTACGGTGTATGCAAAATCTTTGTTCAGTGCAGTGTAATTGGCGGTAAATTTGAAGAAAATATCGAAACCACGGAATTTAAATATTTCGATATTGACGATTTACCTAAACTTGCAACGGCAAAGAACAATGAAGAACAAATAAAAATGTGTTTTGATGCATATTTTGACAAAAATTGGGAAACAGTGATTGAATAACGAATCCCACGGTACACCGAAATGTACCGTGGGATAAAATTTATCAAATTAGATTATCAATAATGAACCGCTCCGCAACGGCAAGTCTTGTTTATGCCGAAAATCTTAGATATCGTAAGAATAGCATTCCAGAAAATCTTTAAAATACCGCTCTTATGACAAAGACACATACAGCTTGAAGAACTGCCGATATTGTTGCCTGTCTGTGCGGTAGATGTTGCTTTTGCATCAGTACCGACACAAATTGAATATGATTCGCCTAACTTAAGTTCAGCCGATGAGTAAACAACACTGTTGATATCGTATGCCGCCTCAACTTCTACAAGAACATTTCCTGCCGAATCCTTAATTGCCATGGTTTCGCCGGCTTTGATTCCGAGATTGTCACCACCGAGTAAACCTCTCGGTTCAGGTCTGTTACCGACAAATCCGCCGATGCTCATGCGAGTTGCACCGAATACAAGGCAAGGCTGTGTTGCGTTGAGTTTCATACCCATGCCGCCGCTGCCGCCTGCTGCAAGAACTGTTCCGCCTGTGATAGATATACCGTCATCTGAATCGAGAGCCGAGTTGTCGGCTTTATTCTTTGTCCATACAAACACTGTACCGCCCGAAATGTTGATC
>CAYWDD010000197.1:0-3370 GCA_964456935.1 uncultured Faecalibacterium sp.
CGCTGTCTTGTGTTGATGCGATCTCGCTGTCAAGCCATTCAAGTTGTTCGTCACTGTACCAACCCTCTTCAAACTCTGTTCTGTCGCTGTTCATAACGATGAACTTGTAGCCGTTGATTTCGGTCGTGTAGTTGAGATGATTCTTTTCAATCTTGCTTGAGCAAAGCTCATTGTGGAATTCAGAGATTCTCTTTGACTGCTGGCAGAAAGCTCTCATTCTGATGTCGTGGTTGCCGTAAGAGATGATAAAGTCATTGACATTATCCTTAAGTGCGGCAAGCTTTTCGCTTACGAACCTGTATTCGCTTTCAAGTCCGTTTTCTGCTATGTCACCTGCGATAACAAGAGCATCAAGCTTTATAGCCGAGTTCTTTACGTCCTCGCAAGCTGCCGTGAAAGTTGCCTCTCTTTTGTAAAGGTAGTTTGATACCTGAGAGTCGCCCCATGCGGCAAACGTGAGCTGAACGGTTTCAGCGTCTACGACGTTTATCGGTGTTTCGATAGACGGTGTGGATATCATGCCCAAAGCGGTCATGAGTGTGAGCATTGCTGTCATTACCTTATAGGCAATGAGCGGTAAAAGTCTTGTCATTGGTTATTCCTCCGTTTTTGATTTTGATTTTATTGTACAGGGTAGTACCCTGAAATTTGACGTTGGATTTTAGGCGTTAGGGGGTAGGGAGTAGGAAGTAGCGACCCCTCAGTCAAAAGACACGCAGTGTCTTTTGACTGCTTTTCCTCCGGAAACCGGAACCCTTTTGTCACTTTGTGACATTTCCCCTAATAGGGGAATTTCCTTTCAGGAGAGCCGAGACCTAAGTTTCTGCGAGAGGTTCACTCTTGCCTCTCCTGAAAGGAGAGGTGGCACGGCATAGCCGTGACGGAGAGGTCTGATAACTTTCCCACTGTGAACAACCTGAAATTCAGAACATCTAATGTCTAGCATCTGGAATCTATGATCTATTCGCCGGACTGCCGCAGCACTTTTTATACTTCTTTCCGCTGCCGCAGGGACACGGATCGTTCGGACCGACCTTTTTATCCTTGTTACGGACTGTCTTGCCTTTTTCGCTTCCGTCACCTGCACCCGATGTACCGGTTATCTTTGCGACCTGTTCACGCTTAACATCATCGTCTGTGCGTATTCTGAGATTTAATATCATTCTTACCGCACTATCTCTGATGTTTGCCGTCATTTGGTCGAACATATCATAACTTTCTTCTCTGAATACGATAACAGGGTCTTGCTGACCGTATGCACGAAGTCCTACACTGCGTTTGAACTCGTCCATAGCGTCAATGTGATCCATCCAGTTAAGGTCAACACAGCGAAGAAGCATTGATCTTTCCGCCTCACGCATGATCTCAGAACCGAATTCCTGTTCTTTCTTTTCATGCAGAGCGTGAGCCTTTTCCTTAAGAAGTTCTTCAAGTTCATCTCTTGAAAGACTTTCGATATCTTCATCATCGGCTATAAGCCATGTGTAGGTACTGCGAAGTCCCGTATAGTTCCAATCGTCCGGGTCTATGCTTTCCGAGCAGTAAAGCTCCAAGCTGTCGTTTATGGATTCGTCTATCATCTTGGAGATTACCGGTTTCATGTCCTCGCCTCTGAGAACCTGATCTCTTTGAGCGTAGATTATCTCTCTTTGATGGTTCATAACATCGTCATAGCTGAGAACGTGAAGTCGGATAGCAAAGTTGTTGCCTTCCATCTTCTTTTGAGCGTTTTCGACACCCTTTGTCAAAATACCTATCTGTAACGGCATATCGTTGTCAATGGGCATAGAGTTCATTATGCTCATCATTCTGTCGCCGCCGAAAAGTCTGATAAGGTCGTCCTCCATTGAAAGGTAGAAACGGCTTTCACCCGGATCTCCCTGTCTGCCCGAACGTCCTCTGAGCTGGTTGTCTATACGTCTTGATTCGTGTCTTTCCGTACCGATAATGAACAGACCGCCCGCTTTTCTTACGGCATCAGCCTCGTCCTTTATCTCTTCTTTGTACTTCTTTTCAAGCTCTCTGAACTTATCTCTTGCCTCGAGTATGCTCTCGTCATCTGTTTCACCGAAACCTGTTGCCTCGGCTATAAGCTCTTCGGGGTACTCAAGACGTCGCATTTCGCTTTTTGCGAGATATTCGGCATTACCGCCGAGCATGATATCAGTACCACGACCTGCCATGTTCGTTGCGATAGTGACCGCACCGAGCTTACCTGCCTGAGCGACAATTTCTGCCTCTCTGTCGTGGAATTTAGCGTTCAATACGTTGTGCTTTATGCCTCTCTTTTTGAGCGCTCTGCTGAGTTTTTCACTCTTTTCGATAGAAACCGTACCTACAAGCACAGGCTGTCCTTTTTCGTGACAGGCGATTATCTGATCTATGACGGCATTGAACTTAAATTCTTCCGTCATGTAAATAACGTCATCGTCATCGTTTCTGATAAGCGGCTTGTTGGTGGGAATTTCGATAGCGTCAAGAGAATATATCTGCTGGAACTCGTCTGCCTCTGTCAAAGCCGTTCCCGTCATACCCGAAAGTTTGGTGTACAAGCGGAAATAGTTCTGGAAAGTGATCGTAGCGAGAGTTTTGTTTTCTCTTGCGACCTTGACGTTTTCCTTTGCCTCTATAGCTTGGTGCAGACCTTCGTTATAACGTCTGCCTATCATGATACGGCCTGTAAATTCGTCAACTATGAGAACCTGACCGTCCTTGACAACATAGTCGATGTCACGAGTCATGACACCTCTTGCCTTGATAGCAATGTTGATGTGGTGAGAAAGAGTAAGATTTTCGGGATCTGTAAGGTTTTCGACTCCGAAATAGCTTTCTGCTTTTGCTATACCGCTCTTTGTTAATGTAGCGGTCTTTGCCTTTTCGTCAACAACGTAGTCTGCATCTATGTCCTGATCTTCAACGTTTGCTTTTGTGTCGATCTCGGTGACTTTTGCCATCTTAAGACGTTTTGCAAAATCGTCTGCCTGCTTGTACAAAACAGAGGATTCGCCGCCCATTCCGGATATGATAAGGGGAGTTCTTGCCTCGTCGATAAGGATAGAGTCAACCTCGTCAACTATGGCGAAGTTGTGACCTCTTTGTACCTTTTCTTCAAGGTATTGCACCATGTTGTCACGAAGATAGTCAAATCCCATTTCGTTGTTCGTGCCGTAGGTTATGTCAGCTGCGTATGCCTCACGTCTTTCTTCCGTTTCAAGTCCGTTTACGACCAAACCGACCGTAAGCCCCAAGAATCGGTAGACCTTGCCCATCCACTCACTGTCACGTTTTGCAAGATAGTCGTTGACCGTGACGATGGGAACGCCCTTTCCGCTGAGCGCATTAAGGTACGCAGGGAGGGTTGCAACGAGGG
>CAYWDD010000198.1:0-3362 GCA_964456935.1 uncultured Faecalibacterium sp.
TGTGATGCAAATGCAGGCATTGTTATTCTCCTTTGGTTTTAGATTTTAGGGTGTTAGATTTCTGCTCACTGCGTTCGCAAATGCAGAATGCAAAATTATTTTTCTAACCTTAAGTTTGTTTACAGTGGGAAGTTGAAAAAGTGCTAAGCTCAAAGTGCTAAATGCTAAGTTGTGGGCGGGACACCCGCAACTGAATAGGTGTTAGGTTTTAGTAGTAGGCTGTAGCAACCCCTCAGTCACGCCTGCGGCATGACAGCTCCCCTTTCAGGGGAGCCAAGACTTAGGTTTCTGCAAAAGGCTCACTCTTGTCTCCCTTTAGGGAGATGTTTTTGTCCTACGGACAAAAACAGAAGGGTTCAGCCACGCAGCCGCTTTCCCACTGTGCAACAGTCTAAAAATCAGAACGTCTAACATCTAGTGTCTGGCATCTAGCATCTAGAATGCATTTTGCATTTAAATTATCCCTCCGTCCACTCCTATGACCTGTGCTGTTATAAAGCCGGCTGTTTCGCTTGCCAGAAACACTGCTAAGTGTGCGACATCGTCGGATGTACCCGGTCGCATCATCGGTGTGCTTTCGATGAGTTCCCTCATCGTTTCTTCGCTGTGGCATGAATTCATATCCGTGTCGATGACACCGGGTGCTATGCAGTTTACGGTTATTCCGCTTGGACCGAGTTCCCGTGCCAAGGCTTTTGTCAAGCCTATCACAGCCGCTTTTGAGGCTGAATAGTGCGTTTCCATGCTCGCTCCGACCGTACCCCACATTGAGGAAATGTTGATTATCCTGCCGAAATGCTGTCTTAACATGATTCGGCTGACCTCTCTTGAAAAGGTAAAACAGCCTTTTGAATTGACGGAAAACATTCTGTCGTATTCCTCATCTGTTATCTCGTCAAAGAGTTTTTGCTGTGAGATTCCTGCGTTGTTTACTAAAACGTCTATTCTTCCAAAGCGTTTTTCTGCGTTTAAGACAGTTTCTTTTACTTGGTACGAGTCGGACACATCTGCCTTGTAAAGTTCACATTCGCCGCCGAGAGATTCTATCTCGGACTTAAGCGACAAAGCGTCTGAATCGCTTTTAAGATAGACTGCCGCAACGCTGTATCCGTTTTGAGCAAACCGCAAGGCACACGCTCTGCCTATGCCCCGTGACGCACCTGTTATGAGTACGGTTTTATTATTGCCCATATCAGTCAAATTCTCTTACGTTATGAACGCCCATTTTACGTTCGCCCGACTCTATCTGCTTTATCATCATTGTCAGCTTATCGTTGACGGGTGTAGGTACGTTGTACTTCTTACCGAGTGAAGATATGTAGCCGTTCATTATGTCTATCTCTGTTTTTCTGCCTGTTTCGAGTGCCTGAAGTGTCGAGGGACGGACGTTCTTGTTCATCTTGCCGACTACTATTACAGCCGCACCGCAAACTGCGTTCCAGACCTTTGATTCACTGAGCATGAGAAGTCTGTAATCAAGGATAGCGCCGTATTTCGGAACATTCATCTTCATTGCAGAGGCAACATTCATTGCCTCTCTTGCTATTTTAAGGAATGTCATTCTTGCGGTCTTATCTGTGAGGATATCACCGAGAGTTTTACCCGATATACCTGCGATAGCGTTTATGCAGGAGTTGATTATAAGCTTTGAATACAGTCTTTCGTTTATATCTTCCGCAATCTTTGTCGGGTAAACGGTCGTGAACATCTCCTTAAGGTAGTTGAGCTTAGGTGAAGTGTTGCCTTTAAGCATACCTACATAAAATTCACCGCTTGTTGTGACGTTTACATAGTTTTTCTTTACCATTGTCGCACCGAAACCTATCATACAGCCGACGGCTCTGTTCTTGCCGACAACATCTGCGAGAGATTCAACGCAAAGTCCGTTTTGCAGGCTGACGACGACTGAATCGTCATTTAAGAGTCTGAGTGATTTTTCGGCAAGCTCGGGCATCTGCTGATACTTTGTAGCTATCATAACGATGTCGTACTTTCCCTGAACGCTTTCAACGTCGGGATAAGCTTTGAACTTTACTACTCTGTCACCTTTCATGCCTGTGATGGTAAAGCCTTTTTCTTCGATAAGCTTTGCGTTTTCTTCACCGTGAGCTACGACTTCGATATCGTAACCGCTGCTTTTCATGACTGTAGCGACAGTGCCGCCGATACAGCCCATTCCGATAATAAGAGTTTTCATGATATCATCTCCGTATAATTTTTACTATAATCTTTATTATAACTTTATTGTGTTTAATCGTCAAGACAAATAGACAGAAAATGTTCCCATGGAGCGTAAAACTGCGAATTAAAATCATACCCTCGGGTACAATATAAAAAACGGGAGGTCTGATATCATGGATTATTTGCAGGTATTTCTGACGGCACTGTTTTCGGCTGTCTTACTTTTTATTCTCACAAAAATAATGGGTCACAAGCAGGTGTCGCAACTTGACGTTTTCGATTACGTCAACGGCATCACGATCGGTTCTATCGTAGCCGAGCTTGCAACGGAACTTGAAACTCCGATAAGACCGCTGATAGCCTTGCTTGTATATGCGGTGGTGGCTTTCTCTTTGAGCGTGATAAGCAACAAGTTCCCCTCATCGAGAAAGATAATTTTAGGACACCCTGTTTTGCTCATAGACAACGACAAGATGTACAGGAGCAATTTCAAAAAGGCAAAGCTTGATTTGAACGAGTTTTTATATCTTTGCAGGAATCAGGGATATTTCGATATAAGTCAAATTCAGACAGCGGTTTTCGAGGCAAACGGTTCATTGAGCATACTGCCGAAAAGTGCGAACAGACCGCTCACCCCCGACGACATGAAGATATACCCGACACAGGAGAAGGCGGTTACAGAACTTGTCATGGACGGAAAAATCGTCACGGGAAGTCTTGAAAAGCTGATGAAAGACGAAAGCTGGCTCACAGCGGAATTAAAAAAGCAGGGCATACCGTCAATAAAGCAAACATTCTTCGCCTTTGCAGACGATAAGAAGAACGTGACAGCGTACTGAATTTAGGTGTTAGGTTGTAGGGAGTAGGGAGTAGCTTTTAAATGCAAAATGCAAAGTTATTGTGCTGACATTTAGTTTTGTTCGCAGGGGAAAGTTAACCCCTCTGTTTCTGTTGACATGAAATGCCAACAGAAACATCTCCCCTTTCAGGGGCGACGAGAAGTTGTGCAGAATTTCGGTCTTGCCTCTCCTGAAAGGAGAGGTGGCACGGCATAGCCGTGACGGAGAGGTCTTTTCAGCCTTTAAGTTTTTATCTTAACCGACTTCCTACCACGGGGCGGCTTTTTAAATGCAAAATGCAAAGGGCAAAATGCAAAATTGTTGTGTCGCTTTGCTCCCGAT
>CAYWDD010000199.1:0-3337 GCA_964456935.1 uncultured Faecalibacterium sp.
TAAATAGCGGAACAGCACTGCCTCTTGATGCCACAAGGTTTCCGTAGCGGGTAATGCAGATTTCTGTGCGGTGTTTTGGTCAGGCTTGGTGCATTGCAAGTTTTTCCATATATGCCTTTGTCATACCCATTGCAGATGTGGGATATACCGCTTTATCGGTTGATAAACACACAACCTTTTTAACACGCTTTTGTACGGCGGACACAAGAACATTTTCGCTGCCGATAATGTTTGTCTTTTCCGCTTCCATAGGGAACGCTTCGCAAGAGGGAACCTGCTTCATTGCCGCAGCGTGAAATACATAATCTACACCGTACATTGCCGCATCCACAGACGGTTTGTTTCTGATGTCTCCGAGATAAAACTGCACATTATCAAATCCAAGGGAACGATAACGCTGTGCCATATCGTACTGTTTCTTTTCGTCTCTGCTGAAAATGCGTACTTCCTTTGCACCCGAAGCAAGACATCTATCGAGGAAAGCGTTGCCGAATGTTCCGGTTCCGCCCGTAATCAAAACAGTTGCATCAAGCAAACTATTAGACATATTTTTTCACCGCCTTTTCGATTTCGGCGACAATGTACTTTTGCTGTTCCATTGTCAATTCCGTATGATAAGGAATTGTGAGCAAACTACGGAACATTTCGTAGGCGTTCGGGTAGTCTTCAATGGAATAGCCTGCCTTTTTGTAGGCGGTCATCATCGGGAGTGGTTTATAGTGAACATTGCAAGGAATTCCTGCATCTTTGAGAGCAAAATATACTTCATTGCGAATATCTTCGATATTCTTGTCTTCCGAATGGACTTCGAGTCGTATCGGATACAGGTGCATAGCACTTGTGTAGGTCGGTGAAAAATGCTGAATAAGCGGCGTGACTCCGCAGTCCAACTCTTTGAACAAGGCATCATATCTTGCGGTTACGCTCATCCTTTTCTCAACAATTTCATCAAGGCGATTGAGTTGTGCAATACCCATAGCGGCATCTATGTTCGTCATAATGCTGTTGTATCCAAATAAAGCGATGTCGTATTCCCAACCTTTGCTCTTATCACGAGATGTCTGTCCGTGATCTCCAAGCAATCTGAAAGTTGTTTCAAGTTCGTCATTGTCGATGCCATCTATATTTTTCCAAACAACCGCACCGCCTTCGCCGCCGGTTGTGATGTTTTTCAAAACGTGGAAACTGAAACAAGTAAAATCGGCACATTCTCCGCTTGCTTTGCCGTTAAGCGTAGCACCGAATGAATGAGCAGCATCCGAAACTATTGCCACTCTGCCGAGTGCCTTTTGTAGTTTTCCTTTTGCTTTGAAAATGTCTTTTTTAGAAAGAACAGCAGCCATCAGAGACTCGTAATTACACATCTTGCCGCCGATGTCAACGGGCATAACCGCCTTGGTTTTCTCTGTAATGGCTGCCGCTACTTTATCGTAATTCATCTCGAAGGATACGCCGTCAAGGTCAACGAATACAATCTTCGCTCCGACATTGCGTATCACTTCTGCCGTTGCGGAGTAGGTATAGGGTGTAGTGATAACTTCATCGCCTTTGCCGATATCAAGAGCACGGAGAGTCATTTCCATAGCACCTGTGCAACTGTCAAAAGCGACCGCTTTATCGCATCTGCTTACTTCCGCAATTCTCTTTTCAA
Organism: uncultured Faecalibacterium sp.; assembly: GCA_964456935.1. Lineage (GTDB taxonomy): Bacteria > Bacillota > Clostridia > Oscillospirales > Acutalibacteraceae > UBA6857. The sequence continues at coordinate 1,652 of CAYWDD010000199.1, forward strand.
ATTCCCGAACTTCGGGTCCGTTCGTGAGCCAACGGGAATTTATAATATTCAACACTCTGCCGCTCTCAATCATTCCGACATCGGGGGTGGCAAATTTGATGTCTTCGTTATCTTTTACGGTTGAACCGACAAGTTGCCGAACCACATCTGAGAGTTTTTTCTGTGCTTCTTTGAGCGAACTGTTGCATATTTTCATATCGCAAGAAAACGGTCCGTTACTACTCATCCAATTCAACCTCCTTGTTTGTATCGGGCTGTTCTTTCATTTCATCTGCACCGATAATCTGTGCTTTCATTTGGTCGTACCAAATTGCACGACCTTTGATATGTCTGCTCTTTGCGACCTTGACCTGCCCACCTTCGATACCGAGTTTTCTTACAAGGTCGTTGTAATCAAGTTCGTTGCGGCAGGCAATAAGAACATAATCGTACTGCTCATAATGGATAGGCTCCATTTCTTTAATACTTCTATCCTCAACGGGCTTGGGCGGTGTTTCAAGGTCTAATTTGAAACTGCCCATAAGGTCGGCAGTCCAATCGCCGAGTTCTTCAAGAACCCATTCGCCTGCGTGACTGTTCGCCTTAATGTTTACATACTTTTGTTCGGCTGTGGTATAACCGACAAGTAACTTACAGTCAACAATTTTATCAGGGTTCTGTCTTTGAAGTATCTTTACTCTTTGATTGCCACCGATGACTTGATTTTCTTCATTGATGATGATAATGCCGAAGTCACCATACTTTTCCAACGACTCTTCAAGGTCTTCGGCTTTCTGCTTTTTAATCTTTCTCGGGTTTCCAAAATCAAGTTTCAAATCTCCAACCCTGCGTTGAACAACCTCTATATGTTTCGCCATTTCTTGTACCTCCTAAAAGAAATGAAAAAAGCACCGTCTTTCAACGATGCTTTATGGGATTTTCCCGTCCCTTCGGGTTCGTCCCGATTTCTCTGTTATACACTATATCACAGGTAAAGCGTGATTTACAATGACTTTTTACGCCATTTTATGTCTTTCTGTGTACGGTACAGGAAATGGTGCAAAAATCATTCTTCTTCGTATTCGTTTTCAAGGTCATCACAATCAAGACAGATTACAGAACCGTCTTCTGTTGCGTGTATCCATACCGCATCTCCGCAACAGTACACCTTTGCATCGCTCGGAAACTTTTTCAATTCTTCAATAAGGTTTCCGACTCTCATCGGTTCAAGGCATTTCCTTTTGCTTATGTCGTAACAACTCATTTCTTTTCCTCCTGTAAATAAAACATATACGGGACACCTGCCTGATATGGATAGAATGTAAAGCAGTTATCTTCCCATATTCGCATAGCGTGTCCGCCTTTATTTTTGTTGATGATAACTTTCTTCGATTTAGCGAAAAGCATTTCGATGTGAGCACCTGCATATCTGCTGTTGAACGATAACAGTTCAAAGATGAACGATTTTTCCGTTTCTTTAACACTCATCGTTATATCAAAACTATCGTAGAGATTATCTGTGTTTTCTGCTCGGTAAATTCCTGCTTTCAGCAAAGTAAATCACCCCTTAAAACAACAGGCGGTGTATCGGTCTGATGTTCGCTTTTGCCCTTAAAGCAATCACCAACATAAACCCATACACCGTCAATCTTCTTAAATGTTGCATAAGTCGGAGCGTACCAATCGTGTCCGGGAACTTTACAATGG
>CAYWDD010000200.1:0-3306 GCA_964456935.1 uncultured Faecalibacterium sp.
GGCAGATTGGCACTCCCTCTCGCCTTGCGGCTCGGGGAGTACGCAATCTGCCGCCCTAACGCTCCGCATCCGCCCCGTTGGGGCGTCCGCTCCGCTGTTCACTTTGTAGCAAATGCAAAATTATTATGCAACTTTTTAATTTGATAATAGACACAAAAACAATTTGGATATCAGCAACGTAAACATTGACAAAATGCGATATAAGTATTATAATATTCGTGTAATTGAAGGGTTGCCTAAAGGCGGTTAGCGTATTTCCTCCGAAAGGAGGTGATACATATGATTTTTACACTTACATTTTATGTTGGAAAGTATACTTTTACAATACAAATTAAGGTAAAAAGAAATAACCGCCACTCTGGCAAGTGACGGCTATTTTAAAATTTTAAAAATACCCAAACGCTAACCGCTTTTAACGGTTACCTTTCAGTTACATTATAATCAAAGGGTCTCGTTTTGTCAAGTGCAAGACGAGGCTTTTTACATAAAATTATTATAAATAAAAAATTAAAATTTAAAACTTGACAAATTTCGTCAAGAAAAGTATAATACTTTCGTAGTTGAAAGCAAGCGACTATGGTGGTTAGTGTATCTACTTCCTAATGAACGGAGGTGATACGTATGCCAATTACATTGACTTTTCATATCGGTAAAATAACCGTAACGATAAAGATTCAGGTAAAAAGCAACAGCCACCACTCTGCTAAGTGATGACTGTTTTTAAAAATAAATAAAACAAAATATTCACTAACCGCTTTAAACGGTTTGCTTTTCAACTACATTATACCTAACGGGTCTCGTTTTGTCAAGTGCAAGACGAGGCTTTTTACATAAAATGATTTTAGATTTATTTGCAAAATTATAACTCCAAAAACAACCGCCACAAACGTGACGGTTGTAATTATATAAGTCTTAACTTACTGTGCGTAACCGCCTACGAGAAGTAAGAAGTTACCAAGCTGTGCGCCGAACTCCGGACCGCCGTCCATGATGATCTTGCCTGACTTTGTAGCCTCAAGCATATCATCAAGACCGAGGAGTGTGCCTAATGCACTCTTGAATGAGTCAAAGCGAAGTGTGAAGAAAGGCATTGCTCTCTTGTATTCGCCTCTGCCGGCTCTTGACTTACCTGCTTTAATACGAATGTAAGCCGAAACCTCGGGGTGATCGTTAACTGCAAGAGCGTAAACTCTGTCGGGTGACTTAGATGTCCAATCGTGAACCTCCGGGTGTCCGCTCTTGTTGAGCTGGCTGATACCGCTTGTCAGAAGATAGAAGAAACATTTAACCATAAGTTTTTGTGTTTCCTCGTCCTCGGGCGGCTCTTTAGCTGTAAGAAGTGATGACATCTTCAGAAGAACCTGTACGAAAGCAAGAAGTGTTCCGGCTTTCTTAACACCGTGGATCTTCGGAATAGCACCAAGTGTAATATTGCCCTTAAAGAAACCGTTGAGAGCCTCAACGCTCTTAAATTCAAGCTCAATGTGAGGATCTTTTGTCAAACAGGTGTGTACAAGCCATTCGCCGCTGTTTACGACAAAGTGCATACCCGACTTTCCTTCGGGAGCCTCGGGATTGATACAGCTGACCTGTATAACCGCATGAGCGTGTTCAAATTTCTTTGCAAGAGAGGGAACATCTGTTGCGATGACCTTAACGAGCGGAAGAGCAGCATTTAAAAATATTTTGTTTGTATATAATGCTTCCTGTGATAATGACATTATATTTTGCTCCTTTCCTTAATTAGAATTCGTCGTCCCAGTTGTCGTCTTCTTCAAAGTCTTTCTTCATAACCTCACGAACTGCTGCGATTATGCCGTTAGCGTCGATGCCGACCTCTGACATGATATCTTCCTGCAGACCGATGGGAGCGAACTTATCGGGATGACCGAGCATCTTGAATGCACAAGCCTTACCTGAGTCAACAACGACTTCGGCAACAGCTGAACCAAGACCGCCAATGATGTTGTGATCTTCAACTGTGATAATTCTTCTTGTTTCAAGAACTGCCTTGATGATAGCGTCTCTGTCGATGGGCTTGATTGTGTGCATATCGAGAACTCTTACCTTGAGTCCGTCTGCATTGTCAAGGAATTCAGCAGCCTGCTTAGCCTGGAATACACATGAACCGCAAGCGATAACAGTGATATCTGTACCCTCGTGAATTTCAACAGCCTTACCTACTTCAAAGCCGTAGTCCTGGCTTGAATAAAGAACACGGTCGAAACCTCTGTTAATACGGATGTAGTACGGGCCGTAGTTTTCATAAGCTGCGTTAACAGCGTTAGCTGTTTCAAAGCCGTCAGCCGGTACGATAACCGTAAGGTTGGGCATTGCTCTTGTGATAGCAAGGTCAACTATAGCGTGGTGAGTTGAACCTGCCTGACCGAATGATGTACCCGAATGTGTAGCTATGATCTTAGCATTTACATTCTGATAGCAGATGTCTGTGTGAAGCTGGTCGCATGATCTCATTGATGTGAATGCGGAGAAACCTGACATGAACGGGATCATACCTGCTCTTGCCATACCTGCGCCTACACCGAACATATCCTGTTCTGCGATACCGACGTTGATAACTCTTTCGGGGCAAACCTTCAAAACGTCGCCGAGCTTTGTCGATTTTGCAAGGTCAGCGGTGATTGCAACGACCTTGGGGTCTTTGAGGATGATATCGGCCAGAGCCTTTCCGTAAATTTCAGCGGTAGCAACCTCTGTCTGGTCTATTGCGTTATAAACAAATCCACCTGCCATGATTATTTACCCTCCTTTTCTGCGCGAGCAACACGGGCTTTGTAGTCCTCTTCGAGCTGCTCTGTATATCTCTTGTATGTCGGGTCGTCAATAGCCATGTAATGGCAATGATAGTCACCGGCGATTTCCTTAATGCCTGCGCCCTTCTTGGTGTCCATGATGATGCAGGTCGGAGCGCATTTTTCTTTCGAGCGGGCGATAGCGCCGTCGATAGCGTCGCAAAGAGCGCCGATGTTGTTTCCGTCAATAACAACGGTGTTGAAACCGAAAGCGGTCATCTTGTCCGCAAGGGGTTCGAGCTTCATAACTTCCTCTGTCGGTCCGTCGATCATGCAGTGGTTGCGGTCGATGAAAACGATGCAGTTTGAAAGCTGATAGTGGTTGATGGTCATAAAGCCTTCCCAGTTTGAACCTTCGCCGAGTTCGCCGTCGCCGGTGACAACATAGGTGAGGTAATCCTTGCCGAGGATTCTGGCTGCGAGAGCGGTTCCGGCAGCGCTTGAAACGCCGTGGCCGAGAGAGCCGGTCGAAGCGTCAACGCCGACGACCTTG
>CAYWDD010000201.1:0-3285 GCA_964456935.1 uncultured Faecalibacterium sp.
TCCTCCTTAGTTTATACTTTTAGCTAAAGGGGTTGTCTACGATGATAGAATTTGATAAAGAGGCTGTCGGAACAGTTATAAAGCGAATGAGAAAAGAGCGAGGTCAGTCGCAAGAGGTGTGCAGTGGGCTTGCCGGAATAGCGAGAAGTCATCTTGCAATGATTGAAAACTACGATAAAAACCCGAACTTTGAAACGATATGGAAAATCTCAAACGCCTTAGATGTCAAGCCCCACGAACTTGTTAAAGAAATCGAAAAAGAATGCATAAAATAAAGCGATAACACCGTTTGAGATGTTATCGCTTTATTTTTTAGATGTAAAAAGGCTGCCGCAGTGCGACAGCCTCAGCTTTGTTCTTATTCTTCTGCCTGTTCGACCGTTTCTTTGACTTCTTCCGTCTTAGCCTCGGCTTCTGCCTTTTTGCGGTCTTTCTTCTCTTTAACTTTCTCCTTGACCTTCTTTTCGACTTCCGCTTTTACGGTTTCGTCTTGAAGATTTACCGCAGGTTCGGTTTCGATTTCGGTCGGAGTGTCGCCGATGAAAAGTCTGCCCGGAGGTGAGAATATGCGAACTGCCTTTGAAAGGTTGTGTGTGATGACTTCCTTGTGATTGCCGCCGAACTCACCGTCAACCGTCCATGCAACTTCACGGTCAAATGTGATCTTGACCTTGCTTGTGTGGAACATGAAGATTCTCTTTCCGTCGTAATCCTGCTTTTGCATCTGACGAAGAAGAGCCGGAGCTTGGGCAAGATTCTTAAGTGCGCTGACCATTACAAGCTCGAACTTACCGTCATCAAGCTTAACTTCGTCCTCGGGAAGTCTGAATATGCCCGCAACAGAGGTTGAGTCGGTGATAGTACCGAAACAGAAGTCGCCCTCAAAACGACCTTGATCGCACTCAAACACTGCGTGTACATTTTCGATATTCTTCCATTCGGTCACACCGTTCATTATGTATGCCGCATGACCGAACATATTTTTCATTTTCTGGCTTGTGTTGTAAGAGGACTTCGTGAACGCACCGAATGCCGCCGTGTAGGTGAAATATCTGTTGTTGAACAGACCGACGTCGTACCAGTTCATATGACCGTCAACGATAAGTTTAACAGCGTCCTCGACTTTCGACGGGATTCCCAGAGTTGTCGCAAGGTCGTTTGTCGTACCGATGGGGATATATCCGACGGGGACTCGTGTCGGCATATCCATGATTCCGTTGATGACCTCGTTGAGCGTACCGTCGCCGCCGCAACAGACGACTATATCGTGACCCTCCGTTTTTTCCTTGACTATTCTCGTTGCATCGCCTTGGCAACGTGTAAATTCAAGGTCTATTTTGTAATTTGACGGGAAACACTTCACTATATCATATGTGTCCGGTCTTTTTGATGACTTGCCGGAGCACGGATTGATTATCAGCAAAATCTTTTTAATAAATGTTTCCATGAGCATTCTCCTTTTTCTTGAATTTGATACACAGTGACCCATGTTCACAGTATATCATATCAACAAAGCGTAAATTTGTCAAGTTAAGGATTATTAAGTGTACGCAAAAATAATTCTTTTATAAAGCACCTGCTCATCAGCCGAGCATCAGAATGCCCTGAGTTATCAAGAACTCACCGAGAAGGTATGTGAGCATAACGGTGAAATGCTTTTTGAACACAACGGGCTTATCGTAATAGCGTACAAGGAACAGACTGCAATCGGAGGCAAAGAACAACATCGCACCGATATAAGCGACAACGGAACCTGCCGAAAGGTTAGTCATCATCTGCATGAAAGCGAACACGTTCATGGCACTGTTAGCTATAAGATAGCCATACATCGCAATACGCATTTCCTTGGGAGTTGTGTCTTTGAGCATCATTATTATCTTAGCCGCAATTCCGAAATAGACGCAAGCAAGCAACACTGCGACTATCCACGGAACTTCACTGAAGTTGATACGACTGAAATATACAGCTATAAACAAAAAGTGGCTGACGAAAAAACTGAATCCGCCCGAAATGAACCACTTTGTACCCTGCGGAATGAGGAGTACGTCACCGAGCCAGCTTGTAATAAGTGCAAAAAGCAGTAACAGTGAAAGATTATCGCACGACACAGCATAGTAGAGAGCTATCATTATCAAAAGAAAAGGCTTTGTCACCGCTCTGCCTTTTTTCTCATCTTTCCAGCTGTAGTAAAGGTGAACGATACTAAAACCTGCGAACAATACTAAAAATAAATATTTCATGTTTTATCCTCCTGAGTATTTATTGCCCGAGCCACATTTTTTCAAATTTAACGCCCGATATTTTTTCAAGCAATTGCTTTTCTTCCTGTGTAATCTCGACTTTTCCGTTCTCGTGCTTTTCCTTTATCTTCTCTCTTATAAACGTAAGCTTTTCTCTTGACAGATTATAGCTGTTGATAGATATGAAAGCAAGGACAAGGAAAACTATCGGCACAAGGCAGAAACATATCGAAACGCCGTTTACCGCTCTTGCCGACTGTTGTGCCGCATCAAGCTGTGTGTTGTACCCGAACCAGCTGAGAAGCTTTCCGATGCCGAAAGCCGCAAAGCCCGAAACGAACTTTTTGACAAAGGTCGAAAACGTAGCTATGACGCCCTCTCTGCGTTGACCGGTTATCATCTCGTCTACGTCTGTTACATCGGGGAAAATATTGCTTTGAACGCTTGCCATGCCCGCAAGACCGATTCCGTAAAGAAACTCAACGACAAATATCATAACGGGGCTTGAAGTCGTTCTTCCGAACCATGCGGTCAAAAGAGCTATGACCGATACGGGAACGAAGACTTTTGCCGGAAGCTGTTTGCTTTTCTTTATCGAAAGGAAGTACGCCGGGAAGAAGCCGAGTGCCTCCCCTATTCCCGACACCATTGTAAGCATGGAATAACTCGACGCTTGATGAAGAACTGTCTTAAGGTAGTAATAGAAGCACTGCGAAACGAAAGCCGAACTGAAAAGTATAAAAAAGCCGAAGGTAAAATACTTCCTGAAAACTCTGTTCTTTATAACGTCTCCGTATTGGCTTACGAACGCTTTAAGGTCGAATTTTTCGTTGACCTGTTCTTTGGAGCTTTCTTCCTCGGTACCCTTATATGTGAATATAAGCGGCAGACTCGTCCACAGGCACAATATCAACGCCATAAGCGTAAATCTGCTTCTATGCTCGGGTGCAAACTGCGGTGTGACAAAAAGGCCGTTTATACCGCCGAGGACTATCGCCGCTATAAAGAACGACGAATAGCTCGCAACTGCGTCCATTATCGTTTT
>CAYWDD010000202.1:0-3272 GCA_964456935.1 uncultured Faecalibacterium sp.
GTAAATGTCTTTATGCATTTTCCGGCTTTTGTTGTTCCCATATTGTAAGCACCATATGTACCGTTTGATACATCTGTGTTGCCGTTATAGAAGAACAAGAAACCTTGCGTATCGGCATCCTTATCAATTGTATACTCGAAAGTATATTCCTTGCCGCCCTCAATAGGCATTGCATAATACGATTTACTTCTGCTAACGCTACCGCTCGACGCTGTATACTGCTCATTATTACCGGATGCATTGGTGTTTGTGAGAGTAATTGTGCCTTTAGCGATATCTATACTCTTTGTGCCGGGGAAGTTAGAAGAATCCGAGTTCGCCCAATCCGAAAGTGAGAACAAATTCTCATAGCCGATTTCATATGTTCTTTTTTCAAGACCACCGGCATTTTTCCAACTGTTCCATGCGTCAACAGCGGCCTTGGCGGCTGAAGCGTAGCCATTGTAGTTATTCGTTGTTGAGTTGACAAAGTTGTTGGGCTTTGCGGCAACAAGTGCCTTTGCAAGTTCAACAAACTTCGCAACCGACGCTGTGGTGTATTTGTCGGGATTCATTGCAACTTCATCATAAATCTCAAGAGCAGATTCCAATGCCTTTTTAAGGGGCACATAGTTGATGATCGCAATCGTCTTATCTGTGGTTGCAGTGATTGTCTTCGCACTCTCACCGTTATCGCCATAGAAAGCAAATGTCGGCTTCGCTGTTCTTAAATATTCGCTATCCGACATTGTGTCGGTGAATTTGAGAAGGTTAGCATAGAAGTGGTTATCGCTGTCGCCTTTTAACGTTTGTTTCATGCTGTCATTTTGCACCGTTGAAGTGTAACCCATGAGTTCTTCGCAACCATTCCACATCCATTGGAAGTTAAGTCTTGAATCGGTGCCCTTCCAGTTTTGGTTAAACGCAAAACCGTTGCCGCCGGAATAAACCCAGCTGAGTCTGTTAACGGTTTTTCTCGACCATAGACCTGTATAGTACATTATGGTATTGACAGCAACACCGAGACGGGGAAGATCACTTGTATCTCCGTCATACATAAGAGTCGCTTCCGGGTGATACCAACGAACGGTAACACCGTTTGAACCGGTCCCGCTGCTACCGTACTCGGTTTGTGCGCTGACTGCCTGTCCGCCGCCCTCTTTAGTGACTGTGATGTCCGTGTAGAGCACATTATGATAAACATTATCATAATGCTGTGTCTCAAGATAGTCGGCATCAGCCTCAAAAGCGCCGTAAACTGTCGTGACATATGTATTAAGATTTCCCGACAGGGCTGAAATTGCATTATTGTTCACAGTTCTGGTCGCTAAATTTGCTGTATACAAAGCGGCCGCTTCAGCCTGTGTCGGTGCAACAAATACCCAGCAGGATAATACCATAAGCACTGACAGAAAAACCGACAAGCTCTTTTTGAATGTCTTGTTTTTCATACTTTGAAAAACCTCCTTTTAAAAAATTTGAACTGTACACATATTGTACAATATTTCAATATAAAGATATCATAATTTTATCTAAATTGCAATCCTTTTTCGTAATTTTTATTAATAAAATACATAAAATTTCTGTTTTTTCTTAAAAATTATTGACAAAGCCTAAGCTCAAATATATAATTTAACCGGCAAATACCTTTAATCTTTAATTTTAGGAGGAATTAACATGAGCGACTTTATGGTATTTATCAACTCAATCTATGAATTTTTGGTTAAACTGTTTTCAGTATTGGGAATCAAACTTCCCGAGATTTTCAACCCCGAAATCGAACCGCTTGATTGATTGAATATTTAAGGAGGAAAACACAATGAATTTACCTGCAAATTTCACTGAAATGCTTAAGGCTTTCATGACAATGCTCTCTTCTCTTTGCAGACTTGTCGGTTTAAACGACATAGCCGATGAGATCGACAGAAGAGTTGCAGACGAGGACGGCATTCTCGACTGATAATTTAAAACTTAAAAACTCCGCTCACTTGATGTGTGCGGAGTTTTTGTATTGTTTCTGTCTTATTCGATACATTTTCAGCAAAGTGAATCCCCGTTAGACGTTTAAGCCTAACGGGGATTCGTTTGAAAGGATAAAATTCAAATCTCGTTTGTTGCTACGATATCCGCACCTGTGTCACAGATATTGCAAATAAGCACTTCACCCATTTTTATCGGTGCATCAACAACTTCGTTATTGATAGCCTCCATGCACTCGAACATCTTTCCCTTGGGTATGGGCTTAGATGTCTTGACAGGTATTACAGGCAGTGAACCGCCGTGAACTCTTATAGTCGATGTCAGCATTCTGACGGGATTTGTGCATTCGTCATGAGCGTATTTTTCGCCACGCTTACAGGTGTTGCCCTTGACGGAAACAACTTCGCCCTTATCGTTTAACTCCGCCGTAAGCATACAGCCGAGAGGACATGATACGCAAACTAATTCTCGCTTCATATTTATACCTCCACTTTAACGACGATTTCTTTCTTATCAAGACCGTGAATTTCGTCAGCCTTAATAAGAACATTTTCCATTTCACCCGGGCAAAGCTTGGGTTTCTTCTTTGAATAAAGCACCTTGTCACCACAGGTAACAACAATTTTCGCTCCCTTGAACACGTCCGTTACACGGAAGTAAAGCTTAACGTCCTGATCTGTGTTGGCATTGATATTCTGAGGAACTATGTATCTTACGCCCTTGTCTGCCTTAGTCGAAATATACTTTGCGTTCTTGCTCTTGCCCTTTGAAAGGATATACTTAGCAGCACCCTCGCCTGCAAGCTGGCTCTCTGCCGTTACATAGTCAACAAGGTCATGTACTTGTAAGACGTTGCCGCAAGCGAAAATTCCGGGTCTGTTTGTTTGTCTGTACTCGTCAACGATAGCACCGTTTGTAACAGGGTCTATTATGATTCCTGCCATTCTGGTGAGTTCGTTTTCGGGAATAAGTCCGACCGAGAGCATAAGGGTATCACATTCCACAAACTGCTCTGTACCCGGTATCGGACGACGATTTTCATCAACATTCGCTATAGTTACACCCTCAAGACGTTCTATACCGTGTGTTTTTATTACTGTACAACTGAGTTTCAGCGGTATTCCGAGGTCATCAAGACACTGGACGATGTTTCTTGTCAGACCGCCCGAATAAGGCATGAGTTCGCAAACCATTTCGACCTTTGCACCCTCAAGTGTCATTCTTCTTGCCATGATAAGACCGATGTCACCCGAACCGAGGATAACTATCTTCTTGCCGGGCATATAGCCGTCTATGTTGACATATTTCTGTGC
>CAYWDD010000203.1:0-3266 GCA_964456935.1 uncultured Faecalibacterium sp.
AGAACAAGAGCCGACCACATGGGTATGCTTGCAACTGCCATGAACTCACTTGCTCTTGCGGATTCTCTTGAACAGATGGGAGTAAATGTCCGTGTTCAGACAGCTATCAGTATGCAGCAGATAGCCGAGCCGTACATAAGAAACCGTGCGGTGCGTCATCTTGAAAAGGGCAGAGTCGTTATCTTCGGTTGCGGAACGGGCAATCCGTTCTTTTCAACGGACACTGCGGCTGCACTCAGAGCGGCTGAGATAAATGCAGACGTTATTTTCAAAGCGACTAACGTTGACGGTGTTTACGACAAAGACCCGAACAAGTTTGCAGATGCAGTCAAATACGATAAGCTTACACACAGTGAAATCCTCAGCAAGGGATTAGCAGTCATGGACAGCACGGCTGCCTCACTTTGCAGAGATAACAATATTGACATTTTAGTGTTCAATCTTAACGACCCGCAAAATATCGTCAGAGCGATAAAGGGCGAAAAAATCGGAACTCTCGTAGAAGAGGGCTAAGACAAGGAGTATAATTATGGAAGAAATTTTTGCAAAAGCATCAGAAAAAATGTCTAAGACTATTGCGGCTCTTGAAAGCGAATACGGTGCTATCAGAGCAGGCAGAGCAAATCCGCAGATACTTGATAAAGTAACTGTTGATTATTACGGAACACCGACACCGATAAATCAGCTTGCCTCCGTTTCAGCTACCGAGGCAAGAGTTCTCACTGTTCAGCCGTGGGATAAGTCGGTACTCAAGGCTATCGAAAAAGCTATACTTACATCGGATATCGGTATAAATCCGAACAATGACGGCAGTGTTATCCGCCTTACTTTCCCGCCTCTTACTGAGGAGAGAAGAAAGGATCTTTGCAAGGACGTACAAAAGACCGCTGAAAATTCAAAGGTCGCTATTCGTTCGATCCGCCGTGACGCTATTGAAAAGCTCAAAGCAAAGAAGAAGAACTCGGAGATAACCGAGGACGACTTAAAGAACGGTGAAAAGAAGATCCAGAAGTATACGGACGATTTTATCGCAGATATAGATAAGATCTCAGCCGCTAAAGAAAAAGAAATAATGGATATCTGATAAACTTGTTAGGGCGGATGGTTATCCGCCCTAACAATGCTAATTGACATTTGTTACAGGAGAGCATTATTATGCAAAACGGTAATTTACCACATTTTGATATCTTGCCAAAACACGTTGCGGTTATAATGGACGGCAACGGAAGATGGGCAAAAAACAGGGGACTTGAACGCAGCGAGGGTCATAAAGAAGGCGGAAGAGTTTTTCGCAGAATATGTGACTATGCCGCTGATCTCGGAATCGAGTACCTTACATTTTATGCGTTTTCAACGGAAAACTGGAAAAGACCCGAAAAAGAGGTCAATGCTATAATGGATCTTTTCAGAGATTATCTCAATGAAATGCAGGAGAGAAAAGATGAAAATGAAAAAAGGGGATACCACATTCGTTTTATAGGCGAAAAGTCAGGTGTACCCGAAGATATTCTTGATTTGTTCAACACAGTCGAAAATGACAGTGATGACAAAGGCAAGACTTATATCAACATAGCCGTAAACTACGGCGGCAGGAGAGAGATCGTTCATTCTGTCAAAAAAATAGCCGAGAAAGTTAAGAACGGTGAGCTTTCACCCGAAGAAATAGACGAAAACCTTATTTCAAGCTTTATTTATACAGCAGGTCAGCCTGACCCCGATCTTATAATCAGACCCAGCGGCGAATACAGACTTTCTAACTTCCTGACATGGCAAAGTGCGTATTCGGAGTTTTGGTATTCCGATGTTTTATGGCCGGATTTCACCGAGGCTGATTTCAATAGAGCTCTTGAAGATTTTCAAAACCGCAACCGTCGTTTCGGCGGAGTATAAGGAGGTAAAAATGGCTAATTTTCTTGAAAAAGCAAGTAAAAAATTTAAAGGTGAGCGAACACTGTCAACAATAATTATTATTGTGTTCATGCTTGCGTTTTGGTGTTTTTCATATAAACCTTTTAAGCTTATCGTTACTCTTATGACAGCTCTTATAGCTACTCTAGCAACGTATGAGCTTTTGAAGTCAGTCAAGTGTCAAAATAAGGTCTTTTACGGTGTAACAATGCTTTACAGCGTAGCTGAAGTTTTCCTGCTGTCGTATCAAGTCAGCGTTAAGTGGAACGTTTTACTGACAGTGTATATACTCGGCTTGATGATACTTATGACCGTGATGCATGAAAAAACAAGCTATGTTGACATGATTTGCGGTGTGTTCGGTTCAATTGCGTACTCTTACAGTATTTCGTGCTTTATTCTTGTTCGTGATTTCTACACTTTACCCGAAGGTGCAAACTATACAAAGCAGGATTGCTTTTGGCTGTTTATACTCTGTTTCGGTGCATCATGGCTTACGGATTCGGGTGCATTCCTTGTCGGCAGAAAATTCGGAAAGCATAAACTTTGCCCGAAGATAAGTCCGAAAAAGTCAGTCGAAGGTGCTGTGGGCGGTGTTGTTGTCACAATGATAATAGGCACTGTTGTTTACATGATTTATGATTTAATAATCAACGCAATTTTCGGTTTCCACACCTTAGGAGGCGGAATAAGAAGATATATCGTCATGGAAATTATAATTGTTTTCCTTTGTATTCTCAGTATGTTCGGTGACCTTGCCGCATCTGTACACAAGAGAAAGTGCGGAATCAAGGACTACAGCAATCTTCTTCCGGGTCACGGAGGAATACTCGACAGATTTGACAGTTCGATTTTCGTTCTTCCCGCCATGTACGCAATACTTTGTGCTTTCGGCACATCTAAGCTTTTCTTTTGATAGGGTGATATAAGTGAAAAATATATCTATACTCGGTTCTACCGGTTCAATAGGCACTCAAAGTCTTGATGTCATCAAAAAGTGCGGTTATAATGTCGTATCTTTGACAGCATATAACAATGTCGATGAGATAGAAAGACAGATAAGAGAATACAAGCCTAAATATGCGGCTATGGTAGACGAAAATGCCGCAAACGATCTTAAGGTACGAGTAAGTGACTGCGATGTCAAGGTTTATTCAGGACTCGAAGGAGTCAGTGAATGTGCCTGTGCGGACGAATGCGACACCGTGATAAACTCAGTTGTCGGAATGGCAGGATTAAAGCCGACCTTAGATGCGATAAATTCGGGAAAAACCATAGCTTTGGCAAACAAAGAAACACTGGTTGCAGGCGGTCAATTGGTTATGGATTCAGCCGCAAGAAAAGGTGTTTCGATACTT
>CAYWDD010000204.1:0-3234 GCA_964456935.1 uncultured Faecalibacterium sp.
GGCAAAATCATATTCTGCGAACATAGCCGCCACAACTTGCAGTTTGTCGCTGTCAGATGAAGTGTAACTTGTACCCGAACAGGCGGAAAACGAAAATATTAAAGCTAATAAGCACAATATCGAAACGATTCTTTTCATGTATTCACCTTTTATTTAGCGAGGATAAAGAGGCAAGAGCGTGCTGCTGCGGGTCTGCGACGCTATTTTATCCGTTGCAAGTCCGTTCTTGTTTTTCTGTAGCTCCCGCCGTTTTAATCTAATCTAAAGGCAAGCGCCGCCCTGCTTCGCACCCCGGCACCCCACCCGGGGTACCTTCCACCTCAGTTCTCAACAAAATACTGACGATACCACAAAAGGAAAGAATAAATAGACCAAATGCGTTTCATGTTCTTTTCTTTGTCGTTTTTGTGATTTTCAAGCAGTTTTAAAATGTACTCCTGATTGAAGAACATGGCTGCCTCTTTGCTTTCAAATTCAGCTTTTACCATGTTGTAGTATTTGTCCTGTTTTAACCAGTCGTTGAGCGGAACGGGGAAACCTTTCTTTCTCATTTGAGCTGTCTTTTCGGGAAGTTCCTTAGCCGCCGCACCTCTGAGTGCGATCTTTGTGACTTCCTTGCCGACTCTGTACTTTGACGGAATTTGAAGTGCGACCTTGAGCATCTCCTTATCAAGGAACGGTACTCTGAGTTCCAGCGAATGAGCCATACTCATTCTGTCAGCTTTGACAAGTATGTCCTGAACGAGCCAAGTGTTTATGTCAACATACTGCATTTTCGTTATGTCGTCCTCGTTCTTCACCTTGTCAAAATATTTTTTTGTGAAAGTTTCGGGTTTTGCCGCCTTGATGTTCGGACTTAAAACCTTATCCCTCTCTGTGTACGGATAAACATAGTTGTTTCTTATATATCTTTCCTCGATAGGTTTAGCACCGTTTATGAGGAATCTCTTTCCGTGCATTCTCGGAAGATGTTTTGCAAAAGCGGCAGCCGTTTTTCTTAAGCCCAAAGGCAATTTTTGGTATGCAGCGAAATCAAGAGGTTCACGGTAGTAATGATAACCACCGAAAAGCTCATCTGCACCCTCACCGCTTAAGACGACCTTGACTTGTTCCGATGCTTTTTGTGCAAGGAAATAAAGCGCAAGTGCGGACGGGTTTGGCAAAGGCTCGTCCATATGATATTGAACTTTGGGTGCAACCTCAAAGTATTCGTCAGCCGATATCTTCTTTGAATAAAGCTTTACACCGACATGGTCCGCAAATTCCTCGGCATAACTTAACTCACTGTACTTTTCTTCTTCAAATCCGACCGAGAAAGTCTTAACATCGTTTTTCTTAGCCATCTCGTTTACAACATAGCTTGAATCGACACCGCTTGAAAGGAAACAGCCGACTTCAACGTCACTTATGCCGTGCATGGAAGTTGAGTTTTTGAACGTCTTGTCGATGATGTCCTCCCATTCTTCAAGTGACTTTGAATCGTCAATATCATACTTAAGCTCATAGTAGGGCTTCACATCGAATTTTCCGTCCTCATAGACAAAGTATGAGGCAGGGGGGAGTTTATATACGTTCGTGAAAAGCGTTTCCTCACTCGGAATATATTCAAAGCAGAGGTATTCGGGTATTCTCTCACGGTTAAGCTCTTTCACAAACTTCGGGTTTGAAAGGAATGCCTTAATCTCGGAGGCAAACATAAAAGTGTTGCCGTTCATGTAGTAGAAGAACGGCTTTATACCGAAAATATCTCTTGCACCGAAAATCTGCTTTTTCTCTTTGTCCCATATAACAAAGGCGAACATACCTCTGAGCTTGTCGAGGATCTTTTCACCGTATTCCTCATACCCGTGAAGTACGGTTTCGGAGTCGGCATGAGTCTTGAAAGTGTGTCCCTTTCCGATAAGCTCTTCTCTTATTTCCTGATAGTTATATATCTCTCCGTTGAACACAAGTACCTTTGAGCCGTCCTCGTTTAAGATAGGCTGACTTCCGCCCTCAAGGTCGATGATACTCAGTCTGCGAAAACCGAGAGAAACATCGCTGTCAACATAATAATCGTCCTGATCCGGACCTCTGTGAATTATTCTGTCCGCCATCTGACGGACGATTTTGTTATTTTCTTCGTCGCTTAATTCATTTACAAAACCTACAAATCCGCACATAAGCTTTACTCCTTAACTTTCTTTCCGCAAAGTACGATGCACTTTTTCGCAAGTGCCTCCATTGCGTCTGTAATATCATGATTTTTTACGGTCAGACCGTTGTCCTCATTCATAACGGACAGTTCGGTACAACCGAGAATTATCGCATCGCAGCCATTATTTCTCAAAGAATCGACCACTTGCATCAGTCTTTCACAGTTTCCTTTTTTGCCTGCCTTGACTTCGTTATAGATAATATTTGTAACGGCGGCTTGATCGTCTTTATCGGGATAGACGCATTTAAGTCCGTTTTTATCCAAAACTTTCTTGTACACATCACTTCGTACTGTGCCGTCTGTTGCGATAACACCGACGGTTTTCGCTTTCGGAAGTTTTTTCAGCACTTCCTCAACAGCTGTGTCAATGATACTGACAATAGGCATATCGGAATCACTTGAAAATCTATCAAAGAAATAGTGGGCAGTGTTACAGGTTATAACCGCAAGATCACAGCCTGCTTTTTCAAGTTTTTTAAATCCGTCCTCTAGGGCAGGGGATCAAGATCGCTCTTTCCGAGAATATATGCTGTCCTGTCCGGAATGAACGTGTCATTATATATAACTGCCGGTATATGCTCTTGATCTATTGATGCGTCTGTGTATTTTACGATCTGCTGCTGAAAATAGATTGATGCCAGAGGGCCTACTCCACCGAGTATTCCCAAGGTTTTAGGTTTCATTTCTCTCACTCATTTCTCTATCTTTCCGTAAACAGGTACGGAGGTTTTTTCCATTTTATGATATTTTCTGTACTGGTTGAAATATGCCGCAACAACATAAAATCTTCTTACTGGAGATAAATCCTTTTTGTAATACAGAGGATAGCTTATCTTTTTCTCTTTGAAAAGTCTGTTGACTCTGGCGGTCAGTTCCTTGTCACCCTTGATGTATTTTTTAAGAATACCCTTGGGTACGACAAAGAAGAGATTTTCATTGTCCGCTACCGTATATTCAAGATCCTTGTGGTAAATAAGATCGTCAACTATCCATTTGACAGTGTTGAAGCCACTGCCCGTAACGTAGAAATTACTTCT
>CAYWDD010000205.1:0-3232 GCA_964456935.1 uncultured Faecalibacterium sp.
AGTTGTCTGTCTTATCGGACCGTCGGGCAGCGGTAAATCGACATTTTTACGCTGTCTTAACAGACTCGAAGACTCAACCTCCGGAACGATACTCGTTGACGGCTTTGAGATATCCGATAAAAAGCTCGATATAAACAAAACAAGAGAAAACATCGGCATGGTGTTTCAGCAATTCAATCTTTTCTCTCACTTGACGGTCAAGAAGAACATTATGCTCGCTCCCGTTGACCGCAAGAAGATGACAAAAGCCGAGGCTGAGGCA
Source organism: uncultured Faecalibacterium sp. (assembly GCA_964456935.1). Lineage (GTDB taxonomy): Bacteria > Bacillota > Clostridia > Oscillospirales > Acutalibacteraceae > UBA6857. The sequence goes on from CAYWDD010000205.1 coordinate 263, forward strand.
AAGGCACTTGAACTTCTTGAAAGAGTCGGTCTTAAGGATAAGGCAAATGCATATCCGCATCAGCTTTCGGGCGGTCAGCAACAGCGTGTAGCTATAGCTAGGGCTCTTGCCATGAACCCCGACATTATGCTTTTCGATGAACCGACATCGGCACTCGACCCTGAAATGGTCGGTGAAGTTCTTCAAGTTATGAAAGAGCTTGCTCAAGCAGGTATGACGATGGTCGTTGTCACACATGAAATGGGATTTGCCCGTGACGTTGCGGACAGAGTTATATTTATGAGTGACGGCGTTATAGTTGAACAGGGAACGCCCGAAGAAATATTCACCTCTCCCAAAGAGCAGAGAACGAAAGATTTCCTCGGCTGTGTACTGTAAATCGGTACGCTGTCAGCGACAAATCCGGCACTCCGCTCGCCTTGCGGCTCGGGAGTACACGTCTTTGCCGCTCCGCCCGCCCTGCGGGCGGGTTCAGACTGTGCAGCAACAAAAGATTTCCTAATATAAAAAGGTGCTGCCGCATTTTGCCTTTCGACAACTTGCGACAGTACCTTTTTGTTAGTTTAAAAATCAGCTTGCAATCAGTTGAAATGCTTAAAACGTATCCAATGATGTCTTGTCGGATACCGCACTCCCAAAATGACATCAAAGTATAATGTGTGGGGTGTACGTTTAGAGCATTTCTGTGTTTCCTCAGACTGTAAGGACTGATTACATCTTGATTTTACAAACTTCTGCGGCATTTGACAATACTTTCGTGGTATATGACCCTATAATCGTGGCAAATGACTTTCATTTTAGATTTTTTTGTGTTAAAATAGCTGTATAAAAACTACAAAACGAGGTGATATGATGCTGAACATAGTTATTTGTGATGATGACGAGAATTTTATCGAAATCGTTAAGCATTATATCTCTTTGTGTATGAGCGAAAAAATCAAACTTGAATATCAGCTGACGACCTTAAATTCGATAGAAGAGCTTGAAAATCATCTTAAAACTAACAGTACCGACATAGTGTTCCTTGATATCATGATAAATGAAAAAAACGCTATGAACTGGTCTATACGAAATTTGCACAATACCCACACACAGTTGATATTCATGACTTCCTATCCGCAAAGTGCTTACAACATTTCGGAAAGCAATTGCTGTTACTACTTAGTGAAGTCACGAATCAATGCAGTCAATATGCAAAAGGCACTGCAACGTGCTTTGCAAAACACGACTCAAAAAAGCCCCGACTTGAAGATAATCAAATCGGGTCAGACAAACATCACGGTCGATATGCGTGACATCGTGTACGTCGAAACGGCTAACAACAATATCTCGATCCACCTAGCCGACGGCAGGGACATTACGGTTTATTCGACCTTAAAGGAATATGCGAAAACACTGCCGACTAACTTTTTACGCTGTCACAAGTGTTACATGGTAAACATGAATTACATAAAAGAATATCGGCAATTCAAGTTCATTTTAAAAGACATGACCGAGCTTCCGATACCGCAAAAGAAATTTTCAAAGGTCATCGAGGCTTATAAAAACTATATTAGTATATAACGAGGAGGACAAAGCATGAACATAATGGTAGATATGACGAACTTTTTCTCTTGGACTGTCATTTTGCACTTTGTCAGGCTGTTTATTGTCTTTAACGTGGCTCACGTTTTGTTGAAAGACAAGTATAATTCATTTGTAACATTCATTTCCGTAATAGGTGTCGGACTTACGGTTTCAGCCATCTGTTTGCTCTTCGACTCTAAATATGAGATGCTTTATATGTTCTTGGTGTATCTGTCCGTAACTATAGCGTTGCATTTAGTAACGGAAGGTTCACTGCCGTCTAAAATCCTCTGTGCAGTAATCGGAATTGCAAACAACGCTCTTGCTACGCTGATTTTTTCTGCTTTTGCTAAAGTCGTTTGGGGAGAGGAAGCGGCTGTAATTTTTGAATATGAAGTACCGCTTATGTACTTATTAAGTATGTCATTGTTCAGCTTGGCATTTTCCTATATTTTTGTTGTAATCATCGCTTTGTTCTCGAAAAAATTCAAAAGCATCCCGAAATTTAACGCAAAATATATTGTCATGCTTATCTTCCCCATAACCCACGTTTTCACGGCAATACCGGTTGCTAAATCAATGTTAAGTGCCAGCAGTAGCGACCTTTATGACTTTATCAATATATTCTTTACTTTCCAGTGTATATTCATGGACGTTGTGTTGGTATTTATTATCGACTACCTTGACAAGATTGAAAACGAGAAAGCACAGAAAGACCGTGAGCTTTTGATAAGCACCATGGCTCTGGAACAAGTCGAAATGTTCAAGACCGAAAAGCAGGAGTTCAGAAGAATAAAGCACGACTACTTAAACATTATAGCCACGGCAAAGGGATTCATCGAAATAGGAAAGCCCGAAAAAGCGTTGAGTATTCTCTCCGGTACAGATGACAATATCATGGGACTTGCCGGCTTTTCGGTTTGTGCTAACGAAACGCTCAACACCGTCTTGTACATAAAATTAAAGAGTGCGGAAAAGAAAAACGTCACTCTCACTTCCGAAATCGACGAACAAAACGCTATTCACATCGACGACTATGACCTGTGTCGAATTTTGCACAATCTTCTTGACAACTGCATCAATGCCGCTGCAAATTCAAGCGAGAAAAAGTGCAAAATCAAAGTCGAGATAACAGACAGTTCTATCGCTATCACCACCGAAAACAGCTATAACGCTTTGGAAAAATCCGTCAGAAAGAAGAAATCCGATGAACACGGCAACGGCATCGGCATAATCAAGAATATCGTCAAGAAATATCACGGTGAATTTGGCATCAGTCAAAGCGATGATACTTGGACGACCACAGCGGTTCTTGAAAACAAGCGAATCGAAAAATAAGTTATTTTATAGGTACAATAAGCCCTCCGATAATTTGACATCTGTCATCTTGTCGGAGGGAGTTTT
>CAYWDD010000206.1:0-3137 GCA_964456935.1 uncultured Faecalibacterium sp.
TGGTTGGTCAACGCCGCGGTCTTCTCGCATATCTTAAAGAAAAAGATATCGAGAGATACAGAGCAGTTGTTAAAAAACTCGGTCTCAGAAAGTAATTATAAAAGCGGATATAATTGCGTATCCGCTTTTATTCTTAAAGTAGATTATTGCATTTTTGCGATTTTTTAATATTGTTATTTTATAAAAAGGAGTATATATAATGGAATTTAAGCAATTCAAAACGACATATGCCGGCAGAGAACTTACCGTTGAAACCGGCAAATACTGCGGACAGACAAACGGTTCGTGTGTAGTGCGTTGCGGCGATACGGTAGTTATGGTTTCGGCAACGATGTCAAAACAGCCCAGAGAAGGAATGGATTTCTTTCCGCTGAGCGTAGAGTTTGAAGAAAAACAGTATGCGGCAGGTAAAATCCCCGGCGGATATATCCGCAGAGAGGGAAGAGCGAGCGAAAAGGCTATACTTACATCACGCCTTATCGACAGACCTATCAGACCTCTTTTTCCCAAGGGACTTTTTAATGACGTACAGATAGTCGCAACTTGCCTTTCGGTAGATTTGGACAATATGCCCGACGTACTTGCAATGCTCGGATCATCGATAGCACTTACAATTTCCGATATTCCCTTTGCAGGACCCACAGGTGCCGTTACGGTAGGTCTTATTGACGGCGAATATATTCTTAACCCCAATGCGGAGCAGAGAAAAGCATCAAGATTGCATCTTACCGTTTCGGGCACAAAAGATGCGGTTATGATGGTTGAAGCAGGTGCAAAAGAAGTTACCGAAGACGAAATGCTCGAAGGTATCATGATTGCACATGAAGAAATCAAGAAAATAGTAGCATGGCAAGAAGAAATCAGAGCCGAAATCGGTAAAGAAAAACTTGAAATGGACCTTTACCATGTTCCCGAAGATATCGATAAAGCCGTACGTGAATATGCATACGACAAAATCGTTTGGGTAATGGATACTTTTGATCGCCACGAGCGTGAAATAAGGGAAGAACAGGCAGAAGCGGAAGTTCAGGAACATTTTGCCGAAATTTATCCCGATTCAAAACGTTATATATCCGATTCGCTTTACTATATTAAAAAAGAAGTAATGCGTAATAAAATTCTTGATGAAGGCGTTCGTCCCGACGGAAGAAAATCAGACGAAATCCGTCCCATTTGGTGCGATACGGGTATGTTCCCCCGTACTCACGGTTCAGCCGTATTTACAAGGGGGCAGTCACAGGCTGTGACGCTTACCACACTCGGACCTCTCAGTGACGTACAGGAACTTGACGGTATCGACGGCGAAACAAGCAAGAGATACATGCATCAGTACAATATGCCGGGTTATGCAACAGGCGAACCCAAACCCCTCAGAGCACCCGGCAGACGTGAAATAGGTCATGGCGCACTTGCCGAGCGTGCACTTGAACCCGTTATTCCCACAGAGGAAGATTTCCCTTATGCTATAAGGGTTGTATCCGAAATAGTTTCGTCTAACGGTTCAACTTCAATGGCTTCAACTTGCGGATCTACTCTTTCTCTTATGGATGCAGGTGTTCCGATAAAAGCACCCGTAGCAGGTGCTGCAATGGGTCTTATTAAAGACACACGTGAGGGCAGTGATAAAGTTCAGGTTCTTACCGATATACAGGGGCTTGAAGATTTCCTGGGCGATATGGACTTTAAGGTTGCCGGAACAAAAGACGGTATTACCGCTATCCAGATGGATATAAAAATAAAGGGTATTGACAGAGCAATTCTTCAAAGAGCACTTGCTCAGGCTAAGGAAGCGAGAATGTTTATTATGGGCAAGATGCTTGAAACTCTGCCCGAGACAAGAAGCGAACTTTCACCCTATGCTCCCAAAACAATGACGTTTAAGATTGACGTGGACAAGATACGTGAAGTTATCGGTACAGGCGGAAAAGTTATTAACGGCATTATTGCGGAAACAGGCGTTAAAATCGATATTTCCGATGACGGAACGGTAGTTATTTATGCTGTTGATCAGGCTTCGGGCGACAAAGCCAAGAAGATGATTGACGATATCGTTAAAGAAATCGAAGTAGGCGAAACTTACTACGGAACGGTAGTACGCATTATGGATTTCGGTGCATTTATCGAATTGCTTCCCGGTAAAGAGGGACTTTGCCGTATAGGCGAACTTGACAACAAGTTTGTTAAGAAAGTTACCGATGTAGTTAACGTCGGAGATAAGATAATGGTTAGAGTTATCGAAATCGACGATAAGGGAAGAGTAAATCTTTCTAGGAAAGCACTTTTACCCAAAGAAGAAAAAGATAATTGATTTTTGAATAAAAGACCTTACTACATGCATTAAGGTCTTTTTCTTAAATTGCAATGTTAAATTGCAATGTATTAAATATATGCTCAAACTATAACAAGAAAATAAAACTGTTAAAAGCGTCACTGTAAATGCAAGTGCAAGAATTAAGGAGTAAATTATGGCAATATTCTTTGATGAGAAAACAAGAAATTTTTATATTGAAGGAAAGAACATTACATATTCATTTTTAATAAATAATCTTGAATGTGCAGAACACACCTATTTCGGTAAAAAAATTCCGCATGATAATTTAAGATATATGGCTTCCTATGGTGCAAACTCCTGTGTAGCATGTGTGCCTGATTCTGAGTTAAATCCTTATAGGAGCTACATAAGTTTTCAACCTGAAATAACTTTCGGTATTACGGGCGATTACAGGGAATCTGCTGTTGAATACGAGAATTTAATGGGTGACAGAGGCTTGGAATTGCTGTATGACTCTTACGAAGTAGTTGAGGGACACTCGTTAAAAACAATGCCGTCAATGCGTGGCGGACAGACTCTTATACTTCACCTTGTTGATAAAGTTAAAGAATTCGGTGCCGACCTTTACTATACGGTATTTGATGATTGCGACATTATTGCAAGAAATATTGTATATAAAAATCTTTCGGATAAAGAAGTAACTCTTAACAGAGCATATTCGTTTTCAGTTGCATTGCCTGAAAACAATTACAGATTTCTTTCCCTTAGAGGTGCGTGGGCAAGCGAGCGCTTTGAAGAGATTATTCCCATACATTACGGTGTAGTTTCGATTGATTCTAAACGTGGATCTTCATCGGCGGTGCTA
>CAYWDD010000207.1:0-3081 GCA_964456935.1 uncultured Faecalibacterium sp.
ACAGACTTGTAAGAGAGTTCAAGGACAGAGCTGACGTTCTCTTCGAGAAGAACGAAAAGACAGCTATGGCAAGATATGAACATCTCCTTAAGCTTAAGGATCTCTACGCTCCCGACGCTGAGTAAGTTTGTATATACTATATGATAAAAGTTCGGTCTGCACCGCAATGTGCAGACCGAACTTTTTAAAATGCAAAATTCAAAGTGCAAAATGCAAAATTGTGGGGCAGGCTCGCTGTTGCTCGCAGGTAAGATGTAAAAGGTAATAGGGAAGAAGTGTGGGCGGGACACCCGCACCTGAATATATCCGCTGTGAGTTTGTGCTGAACTTTGGGGTGTTGCCCGCCGTTTGGGTGCGTTAGCTTTAGGAAATGTAAACATATAATAACTTCTTTCTTATTACCTTTTACTTATTACTTGCGAGCGTTAGCGAGCTTGACCCCTCTGTCTGTTTAGGTGTGAAACACCTAAACAGACATCTCCCCTTTCAGGGGCGACAAGCGTGAACCTCTTGCAGAAACCTAAGTCTTGCCTCTCCTGAAAGGAGAGGTGGCAACATAGGTGCTTTGCACCTATGTTGACGGAGAGGTACGAGCGAAACGAGTTTCGGCTCTCCTGTGCAAGGGGAGCAGTCACGGCAAAGCCGTGACTGAGGGGTTGACAACCAAACTTCAGCACAACCTTCCCACTGTAAACAAACCCGAAATTCCGCACATCTAAAATCTAATGTCTAAAATCTAACAGCTAGAATCATGCGCTTTCCGTCTGCTCCCTTTCCTCAAACACGGTTTCTATCACCTTCTCGCAACACTCCGGTGAATACACCCAGCGGTCTATGTGTTCCGACTGCGTGTAATATTCAACTGTGTTGTCGGGGTATTGTGCATCGAACGAATCGACTATTATCAGCTTTATCTTCATTCTCTCCGGTATCAGCGACTTTACATATACGCTTGCGTGTTGACCCGGCTTAACGTCGGGTACATATTCCGCAAGCCCTGCAAGGTTGGGTTTAAGCTCAACGAAAACACCGTATTTTTCCACCGACCGAATTATCCCCGGCACGGTTTCACCTGCCGAAAACTCGCTTGCGTTTTGCTCCCATGTACCCAAAAGTTCCTTAAAGCTTAGGGTTATCCTGTTGTCAGAATCAATGTTCTTGACCACCGCTTTTATCTCGTCACCTGTTTTGAAACGTACTGACGGGTGGGGTATCCTTGATACGGATATGCTGTCAATCGGTAAAAGTGCGCTCACTCCGACGCCTATGTCGGCAAACACACCGAAAGATTCCATGTGCGTGACCTTAGCGGAAATGACATCTCCCGGCACAAGATGTGAAATGTACTCACGCACACAATCTTCTTGTACCTGTTTTCGTGATAATATAGCTGTGGTACGACCGGACTCATCTTGTATGAAGTCGGTTATCTTGAAAGCCACAGGCTTGTTTACTCGGGAAATTATCGCTATGTCACGCACAGAGCCGTCCGATATACCGATAGCTCCTTCCTCTCTGGGAATTATCCCTTTCATTACACCCAAATCGACATGGAGATTATGCTCCCTGTCACACATTACGGCTCGTGCCTCAATGATTTTTCCGCTGTAATAAGCCTCTTTTAAAAATGCTTTCGATGTCAGCAGATTCAAGTTTTCTCTGCTGGAGATAAGTAAGCCCTCCGGCATAAATTTAGTCATATATTTGTCCTTTCCGCCTTAAACGGCTTTAAAAATCTTTGGTTTTGTGCTTGTATATCTATATGCGAGTTTTTTAGATTATAGACGTTAGATGTTAGATACTAGATGTTAGATTTTAGACGTTAGATGTTAGACGTTCTGACTTTTAGATTGTTGACAAAGGAAAGGCGGTTGCGTGGCTGAACCCCTCTGTCGGCTACGCCGACATCTCCCCTAAAGGGGAGACAAGAGTGTGCTTATTGCAGACACCTATGTCTCGGCTCCCCTTTAGGAAATTCCCCTGTTAGGGTGATTCCCCTATTAGGGGAAATGTCACGAAGTGACAAAAGGGTGCCTGTTCCCGGAGGGAAAATGTCGCCACAGGCTGACAAAAGGGTGCCCGTTTCCGGAGGAAAAGCTGTCACGGCAATGCCGTGGCTGAGGAGTTGAAACCTTGCCTCTGTGCAACAACCCAAAAGTCAAAAAGTCTAGTATCTAGCATCTAGCATCTAGTATCTAGAATCTCTTGCCTTTTTACCTATTCCGTGCTATACTAATCTATTAGATAATTTATTTCGGGAGGTCAATATGGATATCAGAGTAAACGATGTGCTTGTGATGAAAAAGAATCACCCCTGCGGCTGTAATCGGTTTCTTGTTCTGCGTTCGGGCATGGACTTTAAGCTCCAATGTGAGAAATGCGGACACGAAATCATGATACCCAGAAACAAAGCCGAGAAAAATATCCGTCAAGTTATCCGTGACGAGAATGAAAATTAGCAAATAAATTCTTGACTTTAAGACAATGCTTTAAACGAAAGGAATTTATTTATGCTTGAAAAACTTAAAAATGTTGAAAAACGGTACGAGAAAATAAACAGCGAACTTTTTGACCCCGATGTCGTTTCCGATATGGAGAAGTATGCCGCATTGATGAAAGAGGTCAAGAATCTGACGCCCGTTGTCGAGAAGTACCGTGAATATATCAAAGCGGACGAAAGTTACCTCGAGGCTAAAGAAATGCTGGAAAAAGGCGGTCTTGACCGTGATTTTCAGGAAATGGTAAGACAGGAATTTGAAAGCGAAAAGGAACACAGAGAAGTGTGCCTTGAGGAACTTAAGATATTGTTACTTCCGAAAGACCCGAATGATGACAAAAACGTCATAGTTGAAATAAGAGGCGGTGCAGGCGGTGAAGAGGCATCTTTGTTTGCAGGCTCTCTTTTCAGAATGTACTCCATGTACGCAGAGGCAAAGGGCTGGAAAAGTGAAATATTAAATTCAAACCCGACCGAACTTGGCGGATTCAAAGAAGTAAGCTTTATGATATCGGGCGACGGTGCGTACTCAAGATTTAAATTTGAAAGCGGCGTCCACCGAGTCCAGCGAGTACCCGAAACGG
>CAYWDD010000208.1:0-3046 GCA_964456935.1 uncultured Faecalibacterium sp.
AAGATACTTTCTGAAAGCATATTGCTGCCGATCTTAGCAAACATAGGTTTGATAGTTTTCGCAATCGCACTTATAATAAGCGGTACTGAAGACTTTGATGCTTTCACAACAAATGTCGGACTTATAGACATAGGCGCTGTTGTGATAATGCGTTTCTTTGACTGGGATCTTGACATTTTCGCAAAGGGCATAGCTTTCATTGCGGCAGGAGTTGTACTGTTCATCTTTAACAGACGACTTAGCAAGAAGAAAAAGGGAATACAGGATAATAAGGAGGAAGTGACGCAATGAAAAAGAAAGTGCTGATACCGATACTTGTCATTGTCATGATTCTTCAACTTGCCGTTCCCGTAATGCTTGTCAGAGAGAAATACGACATCTTGGAAAACGGAACCGAGTATAAATTCAGAGTCAGTGCATACGCTGTCGGTAAAAAGATAAAATTCAGTCTTAACGATGTTGACTATTCATCTCAAAACGAAAACTCGAAGTACGGAATAATAAGTGTAGACTCGGACGGATTTGCCCGAATATCGTCAATGAGCGATAAAAGACCGACTCAAGCGTACATAACAAGTAACGAGGTAGGAACGTTTGAATTTCCCATAACGTATTTGAAACTTGACAGCAGAGCCTATGAATCGTTGTTCCATCGTGTGTACGAGAGAGACGCTACGGTGTACATAAGAGTAAAGGTCAAGGACGGCAAAGCAGTGCTTGTCAATATGTATGTCGATGAACTGACAATCACACAATATCTTAATATGCAATAAAATGTGAACTTTTTAAGGCATTTGTTGACTGATATTCACTCATGTGTTAAAATATTGATATAAAATATCAAGGAGGAAACAAAACCGATGAAAAGAAAAACATTTAAAGCGGCAGTGAGCTTGATACTTTGTGTAAGTATGCTTTTAGCCGTAAGCTTGCCTGCATTTGCAGGCACAACCGATTCAAACAGATATCCGTTTATTTATGTACACGGAATGATGGGCTGGGGCGAAGGCTCTGTTCGTGAGGAAGAAAGCCCGTATTGGGGAACACAGCCCGAAAACAATGTTATGACATACCTTAGAAATAAGGGCTATGATGTCTATAATCCGCCTGTCGGAGGCTTAAGCAGTGCTTGGGACAGAGCTTGCGAACTTTACGCTCAGCTTACGGGAACCGTCGTCGACTACGGTGAAGCACATTCAAAGAAGTGCGGACACGCAAGATACGGCAGAGATTACACAGGTAAAGCGACAATGGGTGAAGCATGGAATATGCAAACACCTTTAAATCTTGTCGGACACTCTTTCGGTGGTGCAACAGTCAGACTTTTCGCTTCCCTTGTTGCCTATGGCGATGCAGAGGAAGTCAAGGCATCGGGTGAGAATTGTTCCGAGCTTTTCAAGGGCGGTCACGAAAGTGCGATATACTCCGTTTCGACATTAGCCGCACCGCATAACGGCTCAACAGTGGCAAACTATGTTTCCGATCTCGTTTTCCCGGCAGTATTTGTCGCATTGCTGACACAAGGCAGCATAAACGCAGGTCTTTTGAACATGGATCTGATGTTTGACCAGTGGGGAATAAGCGCAGACCCGTCAACAGGCGAACAGCCGACACTCAGTTTGAGAAAATGCATTAAAGCCGCAACATCAAATGATAACTGTGCATATGACATGACAGTTCAAGGTGCAGAGGAACTTAACGAAAAGATAAAAACCGTTAAGACAGCATATTACTTCTCATATTCTTCATGCATAACCGAAACGGACAAGCGTGGATACACAAAGGTCAATGACGACTATGACAACGTTTTTGCTATGTTTAAGGTCACTTCGGCTATGATATCGGGTTCGGTCAATGTTTTCCTCGGCGGAAAGTTTATTGACAAGTCTTGGGGTGCAAATGACGGCATAGTGCCGTTAAAGAGTGCTTTATATCCCACAAACGAAGACCACGTTACATATGATGAAAACAGACAGTTGCAAACGGGCATATGGTACGTTATGCCGACGATAATGGGTGCAGATCACTATGACTTTTGTACTGCAGCCGATACAGGCGAAATGGGTACAAAGGAAGAATATTTCGGATTCTACACTTCTCTTATGGAAAGAGTATACACAGCTTAACTCTTTACAAAAATATAAAAAAACGCTATAATAACAGGAGCGGCTTTTCGGCTGCTCCTATTTTGATAATTACGGACGGTGATATATATGGCTGATTTTCAGAAACAGACTGTGCAGTGGTTTCCCGGACATATGGCGAAAACACGCAGACAGATAAAGGAAAGCTTGCCGCTTGTCGATGCGGTAACGGAACTGCTTGATGCCAGAATACCCATGAGCAGCAGAAACCCGGAGCTGGACGAACTGACGCAGAAAAAGCCGAGAATCGTACTTCTTAACAAGTGCGACATGGCAGATGAAAAAACTACCAAGAGATGGATAGAGTATTTCAAGGAACACGGACAGTACGCCATAGCTGTGGACTGTCGAAGCGGAAAAGGGCTTAATGCATATATACCGCTTGTAAGACAGGTACTTCGTGACAAGATAAAGTCAAATGAAGAAAAAGGAATGAGCGGCAAAGCTTTAAGAGTTATGGTGGTCGGAATACCGAACACGGGGAAATCTTCATTCATAAACCGTATGGCAGGCAGAAGTCGTGCAAAAGTTGCGGACAAGCCCGGTGTTACCAGACATAATCAGTGGTTCGTCATAGGAAACGGCATTGAACTTCTCGACACCCCCGGTGTACTTTGGCCTAAATTTGAGGACAAGACAGTAGGGGATAGGCTTGCGTTTATAGGCTCTGTCAAGGACGATGTTACCGACACGGAAACTATGGCGCTCAGACTTTTGGAGATACTTAAAAAGGACTATCCCAATCTTCTTTGCGAAAGATATAAGCTCAAAACAGAAGACGTCGAAACGCTTGAGGCATATGAGCTTATGGAACTTATAGGAAGAAAAAGAGGAATGCTTATAAGCGGCGGTGAAATAGACACCGAAAGAGCCTCCGTCATGCTTTTGGACGAATACAGAGG
>CAYWDD010000209.1:0-3024 GCA_964456935.1 uncultured Faecalibacterium sp.
GGCGTACGACGGTTTTCAAGACCGTTCCGTTATAACCGCTTCGGTATCTCTCCGTTTATATCGCCCGACTATAATATCACATATTCGGGCGATTTGTCAACTGTTTTTCTTAAATTTTTGCAATTAAATTACGCAAATTTATTTTATTTGCATATAGTAAAAATTTAAGCGTCCGTTTTATTCACTTATCGCCTTTGCGATGCGGTCGAAAGCCTCTACAAGCACCGATTTCGAGCAGGCGACATTTACTCTGACGTGACCTTCGGCATCGTGAACGAAATCCTCGTTCGAGTATTCGATATACACACCTGCTGCGGCGATTTTTCTCTTAAGCTCCTCGTCGCTGCCGTAAGCGCTGAGGTCTATCCATGCAAGATATGTTCCCTCGGGAACACCGAATTTTGCAAGCGGAAGTTTTTCCGATAAAAATTTCTTTATGTACGCAAAGTTTTCATCTAAGTAAGCTTTCAGTTCCTCGAGCCAGTCCTCGCACTCATTGTAAGCGGCAATACAAGCGTCGATAGCTATGGGATTCGGCATACCGCAAAGATGAGAAGAGAACCACTTAGCGGCTAACTCTTCATCGGGTATGATGATGTTTGAAAGCTGATTTCCAGCAAGATTAAACGTTTTACTCGGTGCGGTACAGGCGATTATCTTTTTGCAGTTCGGATAGAGCGAAAGAGTCGGTGTGTACTTCTTATCACATCTTATAAGATCACCGTGAATTTCATCGCTTATGACAAACACGTCATACTTTAAGCAAATATCGACTACCTTGCGTATCTCTTCCTCACTCCAAACTCTGCCTGTCGGATTGTGGGGGTTGCAAAGAATGAACATCGTGTTTTCTTCCTTGCTTGCAAGTTCTTCTATCTCATCATAGTTGAATGTGTAGTATTCGTTGTCATTTATAAGTTTTGAGAAAACAGGCTTTCTGTCGTTGTTGACAGCCGCATAATAAAACGGTGTATATGCCGGTGTGCAGAAAATAACACCGTCACCGACTTTTGTCATCTGACTTACGATCACATTCAAAGCCGTAACGATACCGCTTGAAAATACCATGTTTTCTTTATTGAAGTCCCAGTTACTTCTACGCTTATACCATGAGCGTACCGCATCGAAATATTCGTCGGAATACGGCATACTGTAACCGAGGATACGCTTGTCGATACGTCTTTTCATAGCATCGAGAACTTTATCGGGGCAAGCGTAATCCATGTCGGCTATCCACAGGGGAATGTGGTCTTTTGCAAGACCGTCTACATTTTTACCTGCCTCATATTTCATACTGTTAGTGTTTCTTCTGTCGATTATTTCATCAAAATTATATTTACCCATATCGGAGCCTCCTTTACGGTTATATTTTAACGCTAAATCGCAGTTATATCAAGTGATTTTGCAACTAATCTTTCGGTTTAAATAAATTTGTGAGTATTCGCAGATACGCTTTTTTCGGTTTCTGCTTAAATTCAAGTCTGTCCAACGGCCGCATCGGCACTGCCGCCGACTTCGTCGGCGGCAGTACACGCTGCAACCGTTCCGCCCGCCCTGCGGGCGGGCGGCTTCCCTATATCGACTGCCCACTCTCAAAATCAAACAGGTGTATCTTAGTTTCGTCTATCGCAAACTTTATCTTTTTGTCGGGTTCTGCTTTCGTTTCGGGGCTGACTTTTGCCGTAAGCCTGCCGCCGAGACAGTTTATATAAAGATATGCCTCACTTCCCATAAGCTCCTTGACTTCGACCGTTCCCGAAATTACGCAGTCGCTATGCTGTGAGATGAAATATTCGCTGTCGTCTATGTCCTCGGGACGTATTCCGACTGTGACCTTTTTGCCGATATATTTTTCGGCATTTTCAATTTTCTCGGGCAAAGGCAAATGCTCGTTGCCTATCATCAGTGTTTGAGTTCCGTTGTCGTCGAGTATACAACCCTGTACAAAATTCATCTGAGGCGACCCGATAAAGCCTGCCACAAAGGTGTTGACGGGAGAGTTGTAAAGATTTTGCGGAGTATCGACCTGCTGTACTATTCCGTCTTTCATCACGACTATCCTGTCACCCATCGTCATTGCCTCTGTCTGGTCGTGTGTGACGTATATGAAAGTCGTTTCAAGCTGTCGGTGGAGCTTTGTTATTTCTGTACGCATGGCTGTTCTCAATTTTGCATCAAGGTTCGACAGCGGCTCATCGAGAAGAAAAACGTCGGGATTTCTCACCATGGCACGACCGAGTGCGACCCTCTGACGTTGACCGCCCGACAACGCTTTCGGACGTCTTTCCAAAAGGTGTTCGATGTCCAGAACTTTAGCTGCCCACATGACGCGTCTTTTTATCTCATCTTTCGGCACTTTATGAAGTTCCAATCCGAACGACATATTCTTATACACCGTCTTGTTCGGGTACAGTGCGTAACTTTGGAAAACCATGGCTATGTTTCTGTCTTTGGGTGCGACCGAGTTTACAAGTCTGTCACCGATATACATTTCGCCTTTGCTGATTTCTTCGAGTCCTGCAATCATTCTGAGCGTTGTACTTTTGCCGCAACCGGACGGGCCGACCAACACGATGAACTCTTTATCTTTGATGTCAAGGTTTAGGTCTTTGACGGCTGTAAATCCGTCCTCGTATATTTTAAATATGTTTTTAAGCTTTACCGAAGCCATAAAAAGCCTCCTTGTATTTGTTTTGATGTACGGGAACGCCCGCCCGCAGGGCGGGCGGAGCGGCGAAGCCGTGCACTCCCGAGGCGTAGCCGAGCGGAGTGTCGGATTCGCCACTGATACTTGCCTTTAGATGCGACTATCCCTTGACCGCACCTGCGACAACGCCCTTTATGATATATTTCTGGCTTGTGAGATAGAACACGATGATAGGGATTATCGCAAGAACAAGCATAGCCATCATAGCACCCATATCAACAGACCCATATCCGCCCTTAAGATACTGGATTGCAATAGGGATAGTCTTGTAATCCGAGCCTATAACGAGATAGGGCAGAAGATAGTCGTTCCATATC
>CAYWDD010000210.1:0-2975 GCA_964456935.1 uncultured Faecalibacterium sp.
CCTATGCAGTAAGTCATGCACTTGTCTTTATCGAGGACTACATTTTCCTTGTAGTCGAAAACTTAGCGAAACTGCCGTTTAGCTATGTCTTTATAGAAAGCTTGTTTTTCAGTGTTGCAGTACCCATAATCGGAGCGGTAGCATTAGCTGTGCTTTACAGCAAGAGAGATAAAAAGTTCAACGTTGCGGCTGCGTGTTCGGCGGCAAGCATTTGCACGATCGCAATATTTTATTATTACATTTGAGGTTATCCATGGACAGAATTACACAAATCGAAAGAAGTATCAACAAGACTTACCGCAAGGATATATGGAAAAGGTTCATAGCAGGTATAAACGAATACGAGATGATAAAACCGGGCGATAAAATAGCTGTGTGCATTTCGGGCGGCAAAGACTCGATGCTCCTTGCCAAGTGTATGCAGATTTTACAGCGTCACAGCGACTTTCCGTTTGAAGTGAAATATCTTGTAATGGATCCCGGTTACACACCCGAAAACCGACAGCAGATCGAAGATAACGCAAAGCTCTTGGGCGTACCGATAAATATTTTTGAGGCAAATATTTTCAATTATGTTGTTGATGTCGAGGATAATCCCTGCTATCTTTGTGCCAGAATGAGAAGGGGATACCTCTACAAAAACGCACAGCTTTTAGGCTGCAACAAGATAGCTCTCGGACAGCATTTTGACGCTGTGATAGAGACCGTTTTACTCAGTATGCTTTACGGGGCGGAGGTCAAGACGATGATGCCGAAACTTCATTCGACGAATTATGTTGGAATGGAGCTTATAAGACCGCTTTATATGGTAAGGGAACGTGACATAATCCGCTGGGTGAATTATAACGATTTACATTTCTTGCAGTGTGCCTGTCGATTTACGGAAAAATCGGAAACGGAAGGTCACGAGAGCTTATCAAAACGCAAGGAAGTAAAAAAGCTGATAGAAACGCTCAGAAAAGACAATCCGTGCGTTGAGATGAACATATTCAGAAGTGTTCAGAACGTCAATTTGCAAACTCTTATAGGCTATCATTCTAAAGATTTTAAATATAACTTTCTTGATGATTATGATGAAAAAGGTTGACATGAGAAAAATATGATAAAAAAGCCGTCACTGTCACAGTGGCGGTTTTTCAATGCAAAGCGGAAAGTGATAAAAAAGATTAGACAAAAATCCGAAAACGCAATACAATTATAAAAAATCGGGTGTGACAAGCGAGAAAAATTTTTAGTGCTTTGTCACATATTGCACTTTTTTTGAAAAGGATATACAATTTTTATATAAATTCAAACGGAGGTACTTTTCAATGAAAACAACAAAAAGACTATTTGCATTTCTGTTAGCGGTCATGATGGTGTTTACCGTTTTGCCGATAGTGAATGTTATGGCGGCAGATATCGTTGCAAGCGGTACTTGTGGTGAAAATCTAACATGGACTCTCGACAGTGAGGGAACGCTGACGATAAGCGGAAGTGGGGAGATGGAGGATTACGGATTTTATAAAACTGCTCCTTGGTCTGATATTGAAGAAGTAAAGTCGGTTAAAATCGAATCGGGTGTAACAAGCATCGGAATGATGGCATTCTATAATAACAGTGGTTTAACTAACGTAGCAATTTCCGATAGTGTGCAAAGTATCGGAAAGTACGCTTTCAGCGGTTGCTCCGAATTAGAAAGCATAACCCTACCGAATAGCATAACCGATATAGGTGGCAGTGCTTTTAATTACTGTGAAAAATTAGCAAAAATTACAATGTCGAACAACATAGTAAGAGTAGGGCAAAATGCTTTTGATAGAACGGCTTATTATGACAGCTCGTCAAATTGGGCAGATGGAGTTCTTTACATAGGAAAAGTACTTATCAAAGCTCGCAGTAACGAAATTCCTAAGGTGTATACTATAAAATCCGAAACAAAGTGTATCGCTGATTGTGCTTTTTCAAGTTGCGTATACTTAAAAAACATAGTGATGCCCGATAGCATAACTGATATTGGTTCAGGTGCATTTAGTAATTGCCAAGGTTTAGAAAACATAGACTTGTCTGAAAATCTTGCAAACATTGGCTCCGACGCATTTTATTTTTGTCGTTTTAAAAACTTAGTTATCCCAAAAAGCTTAAAAACTATCGGTGAACAAGCATTTTATATGTGCAAAATTGAAAATCTGACCATTAGCAATGGTGTTGAAAATATAGAAGCCCGTGCTTTTGAGTGGAGTAATTTAAAAAGCATAACTATCCCCGATAGCGTAACAAGTATAGGCGATAGTGCATTTTTTGAATGTGGCTTAGAAAGTGTATTTGTTCCGAAAAGCGTTAAATCAATCGGAAATATGGCTTTTGGATATAAAACCGGTTGGTCAAGCGATGGTTATCCGTCCGGTAGCAAAAAGCTTGAAGGATTTAAACTTGAAGGGTTCAAAGGCTCTGCTGCCGAAACCTATGCCACCGAAAACGGATTTGATTTCATTGCTTTAGACAAAGAAATTCACACCCACTCCTACACTTCCAAAGTAACCAAAACCGCCACTTGCACACAGACAGGCATCATGACCTACACCTGTTCGTGTGGCGATACTTACACGAAACCTATAGCAAAAAAATCCCACACCTACAAAGCAGTGACGACTAAAGCAACCGCATCTAAAGACGGCTCTGTTATTACGAAGTGTACTGTCTGCGGTACGGTCAAGTCAAATAATAAAATCTCTAAGATAAAATCCGTAACCCTTTCCAAAACAAAGTTCACCTATAACGGCAAAGTTCAAAAACCGACTGTTACAGTTAAAGACAGCAGTAATAAAACCTTAAAGCAAGGCACGGACTATACCGTAGCATATTCAAAGGGTTGCAAGAATGCAGGTCAGTATACAGTCACCGTTACATTCAAAGGCAACTACAGCGGTACTAAGAAGTTGACGTTCACGATAGCACCCAAGGGTACTTCGATCTCAAAACTCACCGCAGGTAAA
>CAYWDD010000211.1:0-2933 GCA_964456935.1 uncultured Faecalibacterium sp.
ACGCCGCAACGCCTGTTGCAAGGGAAATGTGTCTGTCGGTTTCGAGGCTGTGCGAACTTTCCGAATCTAAAGCATCGTAGAACTCCGACTTAAGGCTTGCCCAAAGTCCGACACCGTTTTCTATCTGCGGAAAATCCTCGTAAAAGTCCGCAGTCGGTATCTCCCTCTCAGCTTTAAGGTAAAACTCATCGGCAGCAAAAGCCAAGCGTGTACCGTGAAAATAATTAAAATGATCGGCAAAACATTCGATTATGTCTATCACATCGCCTGCTGTTTTTTTATTATATCCCTCCAGCTGACACAAGCCTTCTCTGTGCTTGGTCAAGCCTACGGGAACAGCGGCTATACTTTGAACGTGAGGATAAAGTTTTCCAAGCTGTTCGAGTGAGTATTCAAGCTCCTTGCCGTCATTTATTCCCGGGCAAAGAACAAGCTGTGTGTTCATCTGTATCCCTGCCTCGGCAAGACGGTATATTATATCGAGGCTTTTTCCCGCATTGGGATTTTTCATCATCTGCACCCTAAGTTCCGGATTCATTGTATGAACCGAAATATTGACGGGACTTATATGCATCTCGATTATTCTGTCTACATCATGCTCGGAAAGATTTGTCAATGTGATATAGTTTCCGAAAAGGAACGAAAGTCTTGAATCGTCATCTTTAAAATAAAGACTCTCTCGCATTCCGTGCGGTAACTGATCTATGAAACAGAACACACACTTGTTTTTACAGTGTTGTTGCTTATCCATAAGATATGTTTCAAAGTCAAGACCGATATCATCATCGGCATTCTTTTTAATTATAAGATATCTTCTCTTTGAGTTTTCGTCAAGCAGCTGTAAAGACACTGTGCTTTCTTTCAAATAGAACTGATAATCAAGCACATCGTTTATCTCGTGGGCATTTATTTTTTCAAGCACCCAACCCGATCGTACCTTATGGCGGTAAGCTATCGAGCCTTTCTCGACAGTGGATATTTTAACGGACACACTTTCACCTCCCGAATAGCGATTTTAAATCAAAAAGGCAGAGATTTCTACCATCTCCGCCTCTTCGCCGTTCTCAAAGACTAAAAATAAAACGAGTAGTCGTTTACAAAGACTTATTCAGCGTCGTCCTTAACGACAACCTGCTTACCCTTGTAGTAACCGCAGTTACCGCAAACCTTGTGCGGCTGTGCATATTCGTTACAGTTGGGGCACTTTACGAGAGTGGGAGCGGAAAGCTTCCATACGCTTGAGCGTCTCTTGTCCCTTCTTGCCTTTGAAACTCTTCTCTTTGGTACTGCCATGTCAGCACCTCCTTATAAAAATCTTAATAAATACTTAGCTGTCACTTTGCAGTAAGTCCTGCAAAGCCTGCAAACGGGGATCGGCTTCCTTTCGGCAATCGCACGGTCCCTCGTTGAGGTTCTTGCCGCATTTCGGGCAAATTCCCTTACAATCCTCTTTACACAAAGTTTTCATCGGCAGTGAGAGGTAGATATCCTCCAAAGTCAACTGCTCAATGTCAAGCTTCATGTCCTCGACAAGAATAAACTCATCGTTATCCTCATCATTAAGTTCGGACACGAGAATATGTTCGACGGGAACGGTCATGTCCCTTGAAAATTCGCAGGCACACCTGTCACACACTCCGTCAAAACGAAGTGTAGCTACAGCTCTGAGATAGACTATACCGGTTTCGTTTTTTATCGAGCCTCTCAATTTGACGGGAACTGTGAATGGATACATTCCGCCTACATCGGCTGATGAAAAATCAAAATCAAAGTCTGTCTTGATTTCGTCTGCACCGTTATTGAATACGTTTTCAAGATTTATAAACATAACTCACCTCATACTCAAGATATTATATAGGTGTAAGGTGCTTTTGTCAATATCATTAATGAAAATTTATCGAAATTTTCTTTCAAATCTCGACAGGAATTCTCTCTTGTGGGATAATAAACCCGATTTCGGGGTGCTTTTCACTCATTATATCTCTGAATTTTTCAACCTCTACTCTTTTTGTAAGCGGTGGGAACGCATCGTCAAAATGGTCCACAAGCACTTTTTTCGGGTGCGTACTTTCAATAAACGGCATCGTAAGTTCGGGAATTTTAAGATTGCCGCCGTTTGCCAAAATGAAGAGATCACTGTCTTTCGGATAGTCAACTCCGTCAACCGTTCCGAACGAACCCGAAAGCAATATGCTTTTTCCTCCGTTTTCTATTTTGTACATGACGATTTCGTGATTTTCGGGCATCTGAACGTGCTTTACAAACTCACCGATAAGCTTAGGCAGTTGTACGGCACATCTTCCGAAAACCGAAAGTATGTAAGTTGCATCGAATTTTATGTGTTCGCTTTGATAAGCGGTAATTTTGAAGTTGCCAATCTCGACGGTATCCCCTGCCTTAATGACCTTTAATCTGCTCTTATCAACACCTGCTTTTTGAAGTGTTGCGGCAGGAGTCTTTGTACAGTAAACACTGACGTCTGTATCGACTTTCAAAAGTTCGGGAATGTCAAGTATGTGGTCAAAGTGTCCGTGTGTTACCATGACCGCATCGAAACCCGCAAAACCCTCGAGCGGTGTACTGTGTTCAAGCTTTTTGTTTCTTCTGACGAACGGATCGAATATAATTTTTGTTTCTCCGTCGTCAATTCCGACTGTTGCCGTGCCGTACCATGTTACCCTCATATGTTTATCCTCCTTTGTCAATATACGACACAATGATGATATCATACCCGAGAACGAAAAACAACAGGTGTATAATTTTGTTACACTATTTTTACTGTAAGGTAAATTTGTTCATTTTTTATTAAAATCTCGGTAGTATGAGTGATATTTTGTTGAGTATGGCTAAATGGGTGGGGATTTTTGGGGGGTGGAGTGGAGCGTTAGCGGAGCGTTAGCGGAGCGTTAGCGGAGCGTTAGCGGAGCGTTAGC
>CAYWDD010000212.1:0-2917 GCA_964456935.1 uncultured Faecalibacterium sp.
GAATCGAGTCAACGTACTCGACGTCCTCCTTTGTCGGGTTAGTGTCGTCAAGTCGCAGATTACATACACCGCCATACTTCTTAGCTGTCGTAAAGTTAATGCAGATAGCCTTGGCATGACCGATGTGAAGGTATCCGTTCGGTTCGGGCGGAAAACGTGTCTGAACATGATCGTAAACACCTTTTTCAAGATCCTCGTCTATAAAATCATGTATAAAATTTGAAACTTTAACTTCTTCCATAGCTTCTCCTTTCGTTAATTTGAAAATTTAGCTTTTGCGTTTTCTATTCTTTCAAGAACTCTGTCCTTGCCTAAAAGAGCCATTATCGAACAAAGGTCGGGTGTGTTTCTTCTTGATGTTATCGCAAGTCTTACGACTGTCGAAACGTCACCTACATGACCCTTGAAAGCGTCGGGGTTCTTCTTGTATTCTTTGACGTTCGGGGTGTATCCCAAAGGCTCGCATATGTCTTTGAGTTTTTGGAACCAAGCGTCCTTGTCGTCATTTTCATCATATACCTTTTCATATGCCTCGAGTATTTTCACTGCATCGGCACTGTCGATATTTTCGGGTAACTGCGGTTCTTCGTCGAACAACTCGTCATAGAAATACTTGACATAGTTTCTGACTTCCGACCACTTTGCAATGTCTTTTCTCGGCTTTGCCGTGCCTCTGTCTATTGAGAAAATTCCCTTTGCGTACTCCTTGTCACGATTGAGGAGATCGAAAAGCTCCTGGTCGTAGGTTTCTGCCCAGACCAAAACTCTTTCAAGAACAGTCTGTGCGTCCATGACGGAAATTACGTTCTTGCTGACGTCTGTAAGCTTAACCAAATCGAACAGACAGCCGCTTGAACTCATCTTTTTAAGATTGAATTTGAATGAGAACAAGTCCTCTTTCGGATTGGCTCTTCTCCAGTCCTCAAAGTTTGAGTTAAGTAAGGTTAAAAGATATTCAAGTAAGCCCTCTTTCGGGAAACCTTCCTGTACAAAATAGCTGACAGCGGCTTCGGGGTCTTTTCTCTTGCTGAGTTTTCTCTTTGTACCGTCGTCCTCGTCTATCTTCATGACCTGCGGAGTGTGAGCATACTTCGGCACTTTGAATCCGCAAGCTTTGAAAAGAGCAATGTGCTTAGGCACGGAGGATATCCATTCTTCGCCTCTTATAACGTGAGTGGTTCTCATGAAATGGTCGTCACAAACGTGAGCAAAATGATATGTCGGTATTCCGTCCGATTTCAAAAGAACTTCGTCTATTATGTTTTCGGGCATCTCTATCTTGCCTCTGATAACATCGTCAAAGAAGATTCTCTTATCGCTGCTGCCGTCACTTCTGAAACGCAGAACGTAGGGGACACCCGCTTCGATTTTTTCTTTCTGTTCTTCAAAGGAGAGATCTCTGCACTTTGCCCATTTGCCGAAATAGCCTCTGATGTCCTCGCCCTCTTGCTCTTGCTTTTCTCTTGTTTCGTTAAGCTCCTCTGCTGTGCAGAAACAGGGGTAAGCCAAGCCTTGTTCGACAAGTCTTTTTGCTACCGTTTTATAAATATCGACTCTCTGACTTTGAGTGTAAGGACCGTAGTCACCTTTTTCTGTGCCGAAACCTGTTACACCCTCGTCAAAGTGAACCGAGAATGAGTCAAGTCCCGTTATGATAGCCGATACACCGTCGTCGATTTCTCTTTTCTTATCTGTATCTTCTATTCTGAGATATGCTACACCGTCACTTGCTTTGGCGGTCAAAACATCGACCAACGCACCGAAAAGTCCGCCCATGTGAAGATAGCCGGTGGGGGAGGGGGCAAAACGTGTTACCCTTGCACCTTCTTTGAGCTGTCTTTGAGGAAAGCGTTCCTCAAGATCTTCGGGTGTTGCGGTTATATCACCGAAAAGCAATTGTGCAAGCTTTAAATTGTCGTTCAAGATATACACTCCTTCTTTTTAAAAGCAGGTGCAAAATTGCACATACTTATACACTATAATAATACAGTCTACATTATCGCAAAAAATTCTCCGTTTATCAAGAGCAAACGGAGAAATTTTTCAGCTTTTTATCAGCATTTTTATCCTTTTTCGCTTTTATTTGGCTTTTTCGGTTTCTGAAACAGTGTAATCAGACCTATTATGAAGATAAAACCACCGAAAAGCTTTGACAGAAGTGATGTGTCTATCATGCTGACGGCAAACGAGCCTAACGCTATTCCGACAACACCGCCTGCAATCAAGTACACACCTTGCCTGTACTTAATAAGCTTGTTTTTCGCATTTATAACGACCGACAGTACCGCACAAGGGATAAAAAAGAGCAGGTTTATCCCTTGTGCCGTAACTTGCGGTGTATCGGCAAAAAGTGTGAGATAGATTATAAGCACACTGCCGCCTCCGAAACCCATAGAGCCTAAAAGCCCCGAAAGAAAAGATGCGATATAAGTTATCATTTAAGTATCATTCTCCCTCCCGACCAAAGCAAAAACACGGCAAAGCACTTTTTCAAAACGTTGTCGGGAACTTTTTTAAGCATGAACGAGCCGACTGCCGCACCCACTACACCGAGGGGAATATATCTTAATGCCTCATTGATATCAAGTGTACCCCGAAAGTAGTAGATGAGACAAGTTATCACTGTCAGAGGCAATATGACCGATACCGCCGTTGCCTGTGATTCTCTTTGATCAAGCCCCGATTTTGTCAGTATTGGAACTACTATCATACCGCCGCCTGCTCCGAAAAGAGCGTTGATAAAACCGACTGCTATCCCGCCGAGTATAAGCCGAATTTTTTTCATAGCTGTCACCCTTTCAATGTAATTATTTGCAGATTTTTGCGTTTGATACTTTATGAATGTGTGAATGTGGGGAGCTAAGCACGGGTGGGGGGCAGATTATAATATCAAGTGCAACACCAAAAAAATAAATAG
>CAYWDD010000213.1:0-2892 GCA_964456935.1 uncultured Faecalibacterium sp.
CGAGCTTTTCGACGACATCCTCCGACGGGTACATACGGCTGATAACATCGCTCTTTGTAAAATCAAAGTCGCCCTCATAATGGAACTGTCTTGTACTGTCAAGCTTTAATGCCGCCTCTTTCATTTTCATGAAGTTGTCACCGTCGCCCGACTCGTTACCTAAGCTCCACATGAACACGCAAGCGTGGTTTCTGTCACGAAGAACCATTCTTTCCATTCTGTCAACGACTGCCTCTGTCCACATCGGATTACTTCCGGGAACGCCCTTTCTTCTGACGCCGTGAGTTTCAAGGTCGCACTCGTCCATGACCCACAGACCGTACTCGTCACAAAGATCATAAAGCATCGGGTCATTCGGATAATGACTCGTTCTTATGGAGTTTATGTTGTTGCGTTTCATTATGTCAAGGTCTTGAATATATCTCTCATAGGGTACAGCCCAGCCGTGATCGGGATCGAAGTCATGACGATTTACACCTCTTATCATCAAAGGCATACCGTTGACAAGTATCTTTTCACCGATTATTTCTACTTTTCTGAAGCCTATACGGATAGCTTTATATGTCGATTTTCTGCCCTGCGATATTCTGACAAGCAAGGTATAGAGATTCGGCTTTTCACTTGACCAAAGCTCGGGAGATTCGATAAACTTCTCGATGTTTATTCTATTTTCACCGGGTACACTGTCGATTTCCTGTGTTCCGACCTTTGTGACCTTACCGTCACGCACGAGTGAAACCTCGGCTTTAATCTTTGCATTTTCACCTGTGTAGTTCTTAACGAGAAGTTCAACGGAAAGCTCCGAGTCCTTATAATCGTTGACAAGCTCGGTTACTGCATGGATATCACGCAAAGCGACTTTCGGTTCACTGTAGATACATACTTCACGGTAGATACCGCACATAGACCACATATCCTGATCTTCAAGGTATGTGCCGTCTGAATAGCGATAGATAACTGCGGTAAGATCATTCTCTCCCGGTACAACATAATCTGTTATGTCAAACTCGTGAGGGGTGTTCGGGCCTTGTGAATAGCCTACGTTCTTGCCGTTAACATAAACTTCGAGTCCCGATTTAGCCGCACCGAAGAAAAGGAATATTTCTCTGTCCTTCCAATCAGTCGGTACTGTGAACTTTGTTTTATGTATACCTGTTTCCTGATCGTTATGGTCGATCGTCGGAATCTTTCTTTTATCTGTGCTTATGCAATTGGGGAACGAGTTAGCATAGTACCAAGGCTTTGTATAGTCCTTTTGAAGCTGCCATACTCCGGGGATAGTGATATCCTCCCATGTTGATGTATCGCAATCGGGTGAAGTTACGCTTTCATCGACCGTATACTCGCCTTTTTTCCACATAAATTTCCACTCGCCGCCCAGCGAAATTTTATAAGGTGACGGCTGTCTGTCGATTGCCGCATCTTTATTCGAGTGTGCATAAGCAAGGACGTGTGCGTCCTCCTTATTCACCTTTATCACACTCGGGTCTTCCCATATGTGTTTCATGATATTCTCCTTTCAAGCAAGAAAAGTTATTTACCGTATAATTTTACTAAATGTGAGGTGAATTGTCAATATTATTTGATGGTTTAAGTTGAGGTGATCTGAAAATGCCGAGCGGCAAGCCGCTCGGCACAAAAATTTTACTCTCTTCTGAGTGCGTCTATCGGCAACATCTTTGCCGCTCTCTTTGCAGGATTTATTCCGAAGAAAATTCCTATCGCACTTGAGAATCCTACAGCGATCAATATAGTGCTTGCATGAACTGCTATTTCTATCTTCATTATCTTAGCTACCAGCATTGCCGCACCTATTCCCAGTGCCATTCCCACCAGTCCGCCTATCAGACATAGTATAACAGACTCGGTTAGGAATTGGAACATGATAGTGCTTGTCTTTGCTCCGAGTGCTTTTCTTATACCTATCTCACGGGTTCTTTCAGTGACCGAAACAAGCATTATATTCATAACACCGATACCGCCGACAATAAGTGATATAGCACTTACCGCCGCAATGAAAATGGTAAAGACGTTTATAACGGTGTTGAGAAGTTCAATGTACGTTGCGAGGTTTACATACTTGTAAACTTCACGGTCGGCATTGTTGTGTCTGACTTTCATCAGCTTAACGGTTGACTCACCGACACTGTCAAGCTCTTTTTCTTCGCTTGCGCTTATATAAAGCGATTCGTACTTACCTGCATTTCCGTTCATGTCGGCAACTATTGTCGCAGGAACGATTATCATACCGCCGGTAATTGTTGCCATGTCGCTGAACTGATCCATCATTTCGGTCATATCCGTACCGCTGTTTTGCATAAGTACAGCCATATCGACAACACCGACTATCTTAAACGTAAGTGCTTGACCGCCCATTACGGTAAAAGTGATACTTTCGCCTACAACATTTTCATATCCGAAGAAAGTTATAGCTGTCATCGGGTCTATGACTGCGACCTGCTTTCCGTTTTCGCATTCCTCCGCTGTAGGTATTCTGCCGTAAGTCGGACTCATCTTGAACATAGTAGCGAGTTCGTTTGTGCCGCCGATTATTGCACCGACACCCGATTCGTTTCTTGACTGAAGAGTACCGACAGAAAGGGTGAACGGTGAAACGTATGCAACGGAGTCAAGATCTTTTATAGCCACAAGATCCTTGTCGGTGACATATTCGGATTTACTTGCGACACTTGTGTCAACCGAGAACTGAACACAGCTTGCACCCATGTCCTTTATCATTCCGACAATATAATCTCTACCGCCCTGTCCGACGGTTATTATCGCAATAACCGATGAAACACCGATGATTATTCCGAGCATCGTCAGGATAGAACGCAATACGGCAAGGATTGGGTGCAGGGTGAAAATACCCACTGGCACGAGTGCGCCTGC
>CAYWDD010000214.1:0-2873 GCA_964456935.1 uncultured Faecalibacterium sp.
CGGCATATCGGGAGCAAAAGCTTTAATGGCAAGTTCAAAACGAACCTGATCGTTGCCTTTACCTGTACAGCCGTGACAGATAGCGTCAGCGCCTTCTGCAATAGCTATCTCTGCGATTTTCTTAGCTATCGGAGGACGAGCAAATGCCGTACCGAGCATATAGTCCTCATAAAGTGCGCCTGCCTGAACGCAGGGGAAAACGTAGTCTGTGAGAAATTCTTCCGTAAGATCCTCAATATAAATCTTAGACGCACCTGTCTTAATAGCTTTTTCTTCGAGTCCTTCAAGTTCGCCTGCCTGACCAACATTGCCCGAAACGGCAATAATTTCAGGGTCATTGTAGTTCTCTTTCAACCAAGGGATAATGACCGACGTGTCAAGACCTCCTGAATAAGCAAGTACGATTTTTTTGATATCCTTCTTCTGCATAATAATTACCTCCGAATGTATAATGTTCAAAATTTATGCACTTATAATAACACTTTCCGAATAAATATTCAAGCAAATTTGGAATAAAATTGTATTAAAATTCATTTTTGTGCAAGTTACAGACAAAAACAGCTGTGATTATGCAAAAACTGTGTAAAATATACATATAATATGAATGGCACGGCAGCGGAGGCTGCCGTGCCGGGCGGGGTCCGGGGTGCGAAGCAGGGCGGGACTTGCCTTTAGCAGGAGTTAAAACGGCGAGAGTAAAGCCGAAAGTCAGAACAAACCGAAACGGATAAAATAGCGTCGCAGACCCACAGGAAAGGCGACAAATATAAAAGAGGCCGCCCTTGTTAGGACAGCCTCGGAAATATTCAATTTTGAGTCACCGACTTTGGTTTATTATTCGGCTGACTTTTCTCTTTCCTCACGATTCTTTGTAACCTGTGCCGTAATATTTTCCATAAATTCACCGTGAAGTTTGAACTTTGTCGAGAATACGATAAGAGATGCGATAAAGAACAGTGCAGGGAGAATGAGCATCATAAGATTGATAGCACCCTTAACACTTGATGCATCAACTTCACCTGTTACAACTTTTGTATAGTTTGTGCCTAATCCCGCAAAGAGGATAATGACCTGAATCGTATATGCCATCTTTTGCAAGAAACCTTTCATGGAGAAAGTGATAGATTCTGCTCTGTATCCAAGCTTTACTTCACCGTAGTCAACAATGTCGGCAAGGAAAACAGTCTGTGAAACAAACATAGAACCAGTACCGATTGAACCGATGAGATAAAATACGTCAAGAAGTATGACGTTGTTAAGAAGCATACCCGAAACAAACATTCCTGCATAGCTTACAATGGTCAATATAAGCGATGCCTGATAAGCACGTCTGCGAGATGTGTATTTCATCAAAATCGGAAGAAGTAACAGACCCAATGTAGCGCCTACAGCACCCATTGCACTGAAAAGTGATTGCTTTGTTGTGTCACCGATAACATATTTGAAATAGTAAGCGGCAACACCTGAAATCATATAATAACCTGCGTTTGAAAGCATAGCAAAGAGCATGAATACAAGCAATTGATCATTATTCTTGGCAATTGTAAAGACCTTCTTGAATGTGAACTTTTCGGCAGGCTTTATAACTTGAGTTTCCTTGACGTGAGTCATGGAGATAACCGCAAAGAATATTAAGCATATACCGCAAATGAGTGCAAGACGGCTGAATCCCTGTGCATCATAAGGTTGACTTTCTGTGCTTTCCTTACTTAAAAGAGGAAGAACGATAGGAGCACCGATAAGAATGATGCCTTGACCTAAACCTGAGAAAGCTCTTGCAACAGTGGAAATGATACTTCTTTTACCGGGATCGCTTGTGAAAGACGGAACCATTGACCAGTAGGGGATATCTGCCATTGTGTTGGTCATACCCCAACCGATATAAAGAACGGTTACGAGAATATAAAGCGGAATGCCTCTGACACCCAGATCGGTGAAAAGGAAGAACAAAACTATCGCATTTGCACAAGCACCGATAATGACCCACGGACGATATTTACCGAACTTTGTTTTTGTGTTGTCAACAATTGAACCCATCATGGGGTCGTTGATGCCGTCCCAAATTCTTGCAAGGGGAGCAAGAAGAAGGAGGAAACCTACCTTGACTTGGAGAATATCCGTCAGATATATCGACAGATACGAGTAGAACATACCGTAGCTTAAATCAAGACCTACAGCGCCGAGTCCATACCAAACGCTTGAGCCTAATTCTTTAAGTTTTTCCTTCATTGAAAAACCTCCTTAAATATTCTTTACACTATCATACTAAAAACTTTCGGTTTCGTCAACCTATTTTAAAAGTCCTCTTTTTTCCACAGCTTTTTGAAGAGGAATACCCAAGCCGACAGCGGATATAATCTCTCCTACCGCAACGAGTGAGGCTTGAATAAGAAAAGCTTTGAATGTCACACCACTTTCACTCGGTAAAAATACCGTAAGCTCAAATCCGACTATAACGGCATTAAAAATAACCGGCATCATAAGAGATAAAAGCGGTATAGATTTAATTCTTATATTACGCAGTTTGTACATAAAAATTCCCGCAAGAAGGGTAGCGATAGGTCCGAAAACGATATCAAGCGGCATAGAGCCGATACTCGTAAGATTTGATATCAGACAACCTATGGTTACTCCGGGAATTGCTGCGGGAGTTATCACACATAAAGCACACAATGCTTCCGAAAGTCTGACTTGTACCGCAGCAGATGCACTGTTTTGCAGAAGCAGATTTTGCATTATTGTGAGTACGGCGTACATGGCGGCAATTACAGATGCCACCGTCAGATAGTAAGTGCCTTTTTTGTTAGTATTCATTTGTATCCTCCGTAGTTTTGATTTAGGTAACACAGACCATGGTTACACAAGTCAGGATG
>CAYWDD010000215.1:0-2872 GCA_964456935.1 uncultured Faecalibacterium sp.
CTTGCTCAAGTTTACGGCTACGGTTATGATAAAAACGGCAACATCACAACCGAAAGGCTGCAAAAACCTCTCCGACGAAAGCCGTAAACGCAACGACCTAAAATCCACATCGTCTAATATCTAATTTCTAAAATCTAAAATCTAGAATGCATTTTGCATTTTAAAGCGGTGTTACTATGAAAATTCTTATCATCAACGGTCCTAATATGAACTTGCTTTCATTTCGTGAACCTGAAATTTACGGAACGATGTCTTATGAGGGCTTGCTTAACAAAATTAAATCTTATTGTGACGAAAACAATGTCGAGGTTTCCTTCTTCCAGTCAAATCATGAGGGAGCTATTGTCGATGAAATACAGGCGGCAATGGGAAAATACGATGCCATTGTCATAAACCCTGCCGCCTATACTCACACAAGCATAGCTATCTTGGACGCACTTAAGGCTGTCGGAATACCTGCCGCAGAGGTGCATATATCAGACGTGAAAAACAGAGAACCTTACAGACAGATAAGCTATGTCGCAGAATATTGTGAGTTCACCGTTTCCGGTCACGGAACGGACGGATATATTGAAGCAATAAACTATTTTATGAAGAAAACGAAAAGTGATGGGAGTGAAAAATATGACAGTTAAATTTAAAGGTCGAAAACTCAAAGGTACGGTGGCTGCACCGCCGTCAAAAAGCATGGCACACAGACTTATACTTTGCTCTGCGTTATCTCAGGGTGAAAGCACCGTAAAAAATGTCGCTCTTTCCGAGGACGTTCAGGCAACGCTCAGATGTATAGAGGCTTTGGGTGCGAAATACGAGGTCTGCGGTGACACGCTGAAAATCGTCGGAACGGACGTTTCACTTTCCGAACCGCAGGCAGCTCTTGATTGCGGTGAAAGCGGAAGTACGCTTAGATTCTTCGTGCCGCTTTCATGGGTCAGCGGAAACAGATTCGAGTTCACGGGAGCAAAAAGCCTGATGAACAGACCCCAGAGCGAATACGAGGCGATATGTAAAAAGCAGGGCGTCCGTTTCAAGCTCGGCGATGACTATATCCTTACCAAGGGCAAGATGAAAGGCGGTTCTTTCATCGTTTCGGGAAGTGTGTCAAGCCAGTTTATCAGCGGTTTGCTGTTTGCTCTTCCTTTGCTTGACGGTGACAGCGAAATTATGATTTTACCGCCTGTCGAGAGCAAGCCTTACATCGACATGACTATCGACACGCTTAAACTTTTCGGTGTGACGGTCGAGAGAGAAAGTCTTACCGAGATAAAAATTAAAGGCTCTCAAAGGTACGAGTCGGGTGAATTTTCGGTCGAGGGTGACTACTCGAACGCAGCATTCTTCGACGCTTTGAATTATTTGGGCGGTGAAGTCGAGGTTACGGGACTTGACGAAAACAGCAGACAGGGTGACAAAATATATTCACGTCTGTTCACGCTCTTAAGTGAGGGTACACCCGAGATCGATCTTTCGGACAACCCCGACTTAGGGCCGATAGCTTTCACTCTTGCGGCAAAAATGAACGGTGCGGTTTTCAGCGGCATAAGACGTTTACGTCTTAAGGAAAGCGACAGGATATCGGCTATGGTTTGCGAGCTTGAAAAGTTCGGTGTACACTGTGACGTGGACGATGATAAAGTCACGGTTCACGGCGGTAAACTTACTGCTCCCGAAGAATCGGTTGACAGCCACAACGACCACCGTGTCGCAATGGCACTTTCCGTACTTCTTTGTGAATTAGGCGGAACACTGACAGGCGGACAAGCCGTTAACAAGAGTATGCCCGACTTCTTTGAAAGACTCGAGTCACTCGGAGCGGACATAGAGATAGACCGATAAAGGAAGTGTTAAAGTGGGAATGGAATTTCTCAGAAAATTACCTATACCCAAGGATATAAAGGAGCAGTTCCCTCTGCCCGAAAGCTTTGCAAGGCTTAAAGAGGAACGTGACAGCGAAATTAAAAACATACTTTCGGGTACATCAAAAAAGCTTTTGCTGATAATCGGTCCATGCTCGGCAGACAGCGAGGACAGCGTTCTGGACTATATATCAAGACTTCGCAAAGTCCAAGACAGGGTGCAAGATAAGATACTCATCGTGCCGAGGATATATACGAACAAGCCGAGAACTACCGGTGAGGGCTACATGGGACTTCTCCACCAGCCCGACCCAACAGAAAAACCCGACCTGCTCAAGGGAATAATCGCAATAAGGGATATCCACATAAGGACGATAACCGAAACGGGATTCACCTGCGCAGACGAGTTGTTGTACCCCGAAAACTACCGATACCTGTCGGACATTCTTTCATATGTTGCGATCGGAGCAAGGTCTGTTGAAGATCAGCAACACCGACTTGTCGCAAGCGGACTTGACGTACCTGTGGGAATGAAAAACCCGACAGGCGGTGACTTAAATGTCATGTTAAACTCGGTCAAAGCGGCACAGGGCAGCTACAAATTTCTATACAGAGGCTGGGAAGTCGTTTCAAACGGCAACGAATATGCACACTGCATTTTAAGAGGCAGCACAGACGAACACGGAAAGAACATATCGAACTACCGTTACAATGATCTGAGAATGTTAAGTGAGCTTTACTCACAGCGAGAACTCAAAAATCCGTCAGTGATAGTTGACACAAATCACGCAAACTCGGGAAAAGACCCGTTCAAGCAATCGGAGATAATCTTCGACGTACTCAAAAGCCGCCAACAAAGCAGCGACATTGAAAAGCTGATAAAGGGATTCATGGTCGAAAGCTATATAGAGGACGGCTGTCAAAACGTCGGCGGCGGAGTATACGGACAGTCGATAACCGATCCGTGTCTAGGCTGGAAAAAGACAGAGCAGCTAATTGAAAAGTTAGCCGACAAT
>CAYWDD010000216.1:0-2815 GCA_964456935.1 uncultured Faecalibacterium sp.
GCTGAACGTCTGCGATAGTGATAAGAACGTAGTCAGCCTTTGTCATCATCTTTGTTGCCTTGTCGTATGTAACTTCAGCGTAGCCACCTTCTGTGATGAGCTTAACGTTTGAGTTGGTGTCACCCTCTGCCCATGAAATAACGCTGATGCCGTCAACTGTAGCGGCAACGTCTTCCATAACGTTGAACATCTTACCCTGTGCATCTTCAAACTTCTTTGAATCTGTAACAGTCTTCGGTGTGATCTTAATTGTAGCTGTGCCGTCACCGTTGTCTGTGTATGTAGCGGATTCAACATCGTCAGCTGTTATAAGACACTCTGTAGCCGGGTTAGAATCGCTGTAGGGCGGAAGCTGCATATCAGTGCCGTTAGCGCTCATAAAGCTATCTGCAAGTTTCTTAACTGTGCTGTTTTCAGAACCGTCAAGAACGATGCTTTCGCAAGTCATTGTGTCGTGACCTGTGAATGTGCCTGCTGCCTTTGTGGTGTTGTAAACCTTAATGTACTCTGCAACGATGTCTTCCTTTGATGAAGATGAGCTGAGTTCAGCTGCTGCGCTGTCGTCTGCGGGTTTCTGAGCATCGTCGGCAGGTTTCTGAGCGTCGTCAGCGGGTTTCTGTGCATCGTCTGCAGGTTTCTGGGCATCGTCTGTTGGCTGAGCCTGTGTTGTCTGCGGAGCTGCTGTTGTCTGAGGAGCTGCTGTTGTTCCTGCTACGGGTGCTGTTCCCTCGTACTTAACATTGATGTTGATAGTTCTTGTACAAGCTGCAAGGCTGAAAACAAGCACCAATGCGAGTGCGATACTTACTATTCTTTTAGTGTTCATGCTTTTTCCCCTTTTCAGAAAAAATTTAGAATTATTCAGACGTATGTCTAGTAGCATTATAAAGTTTTGTGCGAATTATGTCAAGTGATTACGCAAATTTTGATTAGATTTTATTAAAATCTTTTTAATATTCACTTTTCAAGTCGATTTTTTTAACTTTATAAAACAAGTTTAGTTCCGAAAAGGATATTTATTTTTTGTACACATAGTTGTCTTGTTCGGCAAAATGTTTCTTATTTCGTCTTAACGCTCTTTGCGTTTGACCAGGATGAATAGATTTTTACATTCTTTCCGTCAACCTTTACGGTCTTGTAGGTTCTGACTTGTACATAGTAAGTCTTGCCGCCTTTGAGGTTTTTGACTTTCAAAGAGGTAGTTGTGTTTTTGCCGACCTTTACTTTTTCTGCGTTCTTCATGTTTGATGAAGTGCTGTAGCGGATTTGATAGCCTGTTGTCTGTGTTGCCTGTTTCTTCCACTTGACCGTAAAGCTTTTCTTTCCTGCGGTAAGTTTTGATACGCTTGTACCCTTGGGTACGATTTTAAAGGTAAGTTTTTTCGTTCCGTCATAATTCCCCTTGAATTTGACAGTCACGGTGTACTGACCGACATTCTTACAGTCTTTTGAGTATTTGACTGAGTAGTCCTTGCCTTTTTCTAAAGTTTTGCCGTTTGCATCTTTAACAGTCACTTTCGGCTGATGCGTTTTTCCGTCATATGTAAATGTCGTTTTTGAGAGCTTGACCGAACCGACTTTCTTATATGCTACAAACTTAAATCCGTTGTCTTTAGCATATTTTTCGGCTGCCGAACCCGAATAACCGTAGAATGTGTAGTTGATGCGTTTTAAGGATTCATATTCGTTTTCTTCTCCTACACCGACATAGCCGAACGCTTCTTTGCCGATTTTCTTAACGCTCTTGGGGATTCTGACTTTACGAATCGATATAGCATCATCGAAAGCATAATCGCCTATTTCCTCTATGCCCTCTCCGAGCTTTAAGGTTTTCAAATAATCGCAACACGAAAATGCAGCATAATCGATTGTCTTTACATTGCCGGGGATTTCAACTTTTCTGAGGTACTCGCAAAAAGCAAATGTTTCGCTTTCGATTTTGGTTATTTTTTCCGGAATTTTTATTTCTGCAAGTGACTTGCAGAATTTGAAAGCACCGCTGCCTATAAATGTTAAGCTGTTCGGCAGCTTAACACCGTACAAATCTCGGCAATCACCGAATGCACTGTTTTCTATCACCTTTAAATTCTTCGGCAATTTAACCTCTCTTAAACCTCTGCAAACAGCAAACGCACGGAATCCTATTTTCTCTACACTTTGCGGAAGGTTTATTGATTTTACATTGCAAACACCTTCAAAAGCCGATGCGCCGATAGTTTTAACGCTCTTTCCGATCGTTACGGTTTCAAGAGCGGTCAAATAAGAAAAGCTATAGCTACCTATGTATGTAATACCGTCTTTGATAATTACTTTTTTTATTTGCTCTCTTAAATCCGCCCACGGTGTCTTTGTGGTATAAGTGATAAAAATATAGTTTGCTCCCTCATAAAAGGTATCGTCCTTATAGTCGGGCATTTTTCCGTTACCGTCAATCGTCAGCGTACCGTCGGAATCAAAGCTCCATGTCAGCTTTTTGCCGAGCTTTCCGCTTTTAACTACAGTTGCGGCAGCGGTCGTGTTTTGCGTCTGCGTTGTCTGTGCGGTCACGGGGATAATTGTACAAGAAATAAAAATGCAAATTGTTATGATTACAGCTATAAATTTTTTCATGATGTATTCTCCTTTTCTTTGTTTAATTTTAGTTTTCATTTCTTCTTTACATTGTGTGCGGTCGGACAATTCTTTTTTCGGCATCGCTCCTTTTAGTGACGGTCGTGAGAGATAGGCAAAGGGGATTGAGGTTGCTTAGGTTGGGATTGTGAACCCGCCCACGAAGTGGGCGGAGCGGTAAAGCCGTGCACTCCCGAGCCGTAGG
>CAYWDD010000217.1:0-2814 GCA_964456935.1 uncultured Faecalibacterium sp.
CTGCGTTCGCAAAAGCCCGGCAGCTGCCCTTAGGGGCGGCTGCCGGGCGTTACGGGCGGGATAAGGTGCGTCGAACGAAGTGAGATAGCACTGCATACCGCCCGATGATGTGAGTCGGATAAGATTAAAACTATGCGGTTGCACAAACTAAAAGTTAAGTCTTGGCTCTCCTGAAAGGAGAGCTGTCATTTTATTTGCTCGCAAATAAAATGACTGAGAGGTCAACTTCCCACTGTGAACAAACCCAAAAGTCAGCACAACAATTTTGCATTTTGCCCTTTGCATTTTGCATTTAAGAAAAGCCGCCGCCCGTTCAGACGAACGGGCGGCGGCTTTTCTTTACAGCAGATTTATATTATGCTTTTCGCACTCTTTTCTCATTTCTTCCGGCCAGACCGAGGCTTGTACTTCGCCTATGTGTGCCTTTCTTAAGAAGAACATACTGATTCTCGACTGACCTATGCCGCCGCCTATGGTGTAGGGAAGTTCACCGTTTAACAGTGACTTCTGGAACGGCAGTTCGGCTCTTTCGGGGCAGCCTCTTATTTCAAGCTGTTTCTTAAGTGCCTCCTCGTCTACTCTGATACCCATGCTTGAAAGTTCAAGTGCTATGTCGAGTATCGGATAGTAAACTACGATATCTCCGTTAAGCTCCCAGTCATCATAGTCGGGGGCTCTGCCGTCATGTATCTGACCCGACTTGAGTGTACCGCCTATTTTCATTATGAAAACGGCCTTATGCTCTCTTGCGATGAGGTTTTCTCTTTCCTTTGCGGTCTTGTCGGGATATCTGTCCTCAAGTTCCTGTGTGGTGACAAAGTAAATGTCCTCGGGCAGGAATTTATGTACAAAGTCGTATTCGTTTGCTATGTAATTTTCTGTATGCTTGAGTGCCTCGTATACGCCTCTGACTGTCTTTTTGAGGGTTTCTTCGTTTCTGTCCTCTTTTGCGATTATCTTTTCCCAGTCCCATTGGTCAACGTATATCGAGTGAAGATTGTCGGTTTCTTCATCACGTCTTATTGCGTACATATCGGTATAAAGACCCTCATTTCTCTCAAAACCGTAATGCTTAAGTGCGGTACGTTTCCACTTTGCAAGCGAATGAACGATCTCTACCTCATCGCCTGTTTCGAGTACATCAAAGCTGACCGGTCTTTCCACACCGTTGAGCGTATCGTTAAGTCCTGTGCCGGTCTTGACGAAAAGCGGAGCGGAAACACGAGTCAAATTCAACTGTATCGAGAGGTCCTTTTCAAAGAAGTCCTTGACCTTTTTAATAGCGACCTCAGTGTGACGAATGTCAAGCAACGGGTCGTAATCGTTTGGAATTTGAAGTTTCATAACAATGCCCCTTTTCATTAAAATAAGAGCGATGGCAGATGAACGTCACCCACCATCGCTTGACTTGATTAGAATAACACAATTTCAGTAGATTGTCAATAACGTTTTTGCATTTAGCATGATAAATTTCGAAAAATGCGACCCGCAGACTTGCCACGGGCCGCAATGCTTATTTTATTATGTACACTCGGTATACATCTGTATTAGTAGTGAACTGCTCCGCAAGCACAGGTCTTGTTCGTTCCGAAGATTTTCCAGAAGATACGGACTATCTTATAGAAGAAGCCTGAAATGCCTGTCTTGTGACACATACAGTCGCACTTTGTCGGTGTCGGGTCGGGTGTTACGATAGGTGAGCTTTCGTCCACGATGGCATAGTAGCTAAAGTGCGTGGTTTCAAAGCAGATGTAACCGTCCTCGACCGTGCTGTTCATTTTTTCGACCGTTCCGCTCTCTGTGACATAGTAGACGCTTGTCGTGTCGGGATTATAGCCTGTCGGGATAGGCAGTTTTACAGTGACAGCGCCGTTCGGCTGTGCCTTTGAGCCATCGACAAGTACGGTTATGTCGTACATTGTCTTAAGGCTGTTCTTCTTTGCGTTGTCAAGGACAGTCCATGCAGCCGTGCCGTTTGCCGATGTAACGCTGAGTGTTACGTTGCCGCTAAATGCCGTGTCGCTGTAATTAAGTGTGATTCCGCTTGATGCGTCTTTGACCTCAGCCAACGGAAGTTTGTCAAGAACAACAAACTGCGATACATCGCAAAGCAGACACTTGCGTTCTTTCATGCCTGTTTCGGTCTGTGTCGGTTTCTTTGTGACTTTCCAATCAGCAAAGACATGACCTGTGAAGTCGTCAAGTGCGATGAAAGTAACATCAACGTTGTCTTTGTTCTCGTTGTAATATTCTTCCGCAGTCGTTCCCTTGTAACCGTAAAGCGTGAATGCTCCGACGGGTTTTAAACAGTTGAAGAATACTTCTTCAAGCTCAATAAGGTCATCTACCGATGTAATCTTAAAAGCGTCCCAATAATATCCGAACGAATATTTACCTGTTCCGACTTCGACATTCTTCGGTACGATAACAGTCTTGATATTCTTTCCATAAAGGTTGTCCCCAAGTTCTCTGACTGTGTCGGGAACTTTGTATATTGTCATATCTGTTGCAACCGGGAAAGCAATAAGCTCTGTCATGTCCTTGTTATAGAGTACACCGTCAACAGAAACAAAATTGTCATTTCCGTCTGCAACATTTATCTCTTTGAGATTGAAACAGCAAGAGAAAGCACCGTTATAAATGTTCTTAACACTCTTGGGAATAGTTACGCTTTCCATTCCGCACATACTAAACTCAACGGCATTGAGTGTTTCGACACCTTCTTCTATCGAGAGGGTCTTGAGGTTGAACAAGTATACGAACGCACCGTATTCATCGGTCTTTAATCCCTTGGGATATGTCAAATCTTCTATA
>CAYWDD010000218.1:0-2810 GCA_964456935.1 uncultured Faecalibacterium sp.
TGATGTTAAGCGAATAAGGCTCAACCTTATCTGTTGACGGGCAGATCGATATTTCCTTTACTCTGCCGCCTGCATCTGTGTCAAGCACCATTCTGTCGTTTGTCTTGGGAACGAATCCCTTTTTGTAAGCTATGGTGATATCTGCCTTGCTGTCCTCGTGGAACTTCAAAAGCTCTGCGTAATCTATGTTACATATGACATTGCAGTCTGACAAAACAACATATTCTTTGTTGCTTTGCGAAATATAGCTCATCACGTTTGAAAGAGCCTGTATTCTTGATGAGAACATTCCGTTTGAACCGAGATTGAACGGCGGAAGTATCGTCATGCCCTCATTCTTTCTTGAAAGGTCCCAAGCCTTACCCGAGCCGAGATGATCCATGAGCGACTGATAGTTGCTCTTAGTGATGATACCGACCTTGCTTATACCGCAGTTGACCATGTTGCTTAAAACGAAGTCTATAAGGCGGTATCTTCCTGCAAAGGGGATAGAACCCATGGTTCTTATGTTTGTCATTTCTCTGATGTTGTCATCGTAGGCACTGCTGAAAACTATGCCGAGAACGTTTTTGCTGTTCATTTTTTAGCCCCCTTTATGCTTTTTTCTATCATTTCCTTAGGTGCAACGACAGCACCCTTGCCTATTTCAATATCCGAACCGAGAACGGCAACTCCCCAGTCCTCGAGGTTTTCCATATCTTCGGGTGATTTTCCTATGACGGCATTTTCGTCAACGACAGTGTTTTCCGCAACTATCGCATACTGAACGACTGCACCTTTCTTTATCTTAGCACCCGGCATTACGATAGAGTAATGCACCTTGGCACCCTCTGCAACTTCTACATTTGAGAATACGACCGAGTAGTCTATGTCACCCTCGATGTCGCAGCCTTCTGCTATCATTGAATTTTCAACATGAGCGTTAAGTCCGACATAGTGCGGAGGTGCTGCTGTATTTCTTGAATATATCTTCCAGCTGTCGTCACTTAAATCAAGGTCAACCTTGGGATTGAGCAGATCAAGGTTTGCCTCCCAAAGGCTGTCGATAGTACCGACATCTTTCCAATATCCGTCAAACTTGTAAGCAAAGAGTCTTTCGCCTGCCTCGTGCATTGCCGGAATAACGTCTTTGCCGAAGTCGTTTGATGATTCGGGATTGTTCTCATCGTCTATGAGGTACTGTCTGAGTTTCTTCCATGTGAAGATATACACACCCATGGACGCTTTGTTTGACTGCGGATGTTTCGGCTTTTCTTCAAATGCCGTGATAGCACCGTCATCGTTTACGAACATAAGACCGAAACGGCTTGCCTCTTCCCAAGGTACTTCAAGCATAGCTATCGTACAGGCGGCATCATGCTCCTTGTGGAAAGAAAGCATTTTAGAGTAATCCATTTTATATATGTGGTCGCCCGAAAGGACAGCTACATATTCGGGATCATAGCGATCTATGAAGTTGATATTCTGATATATTGCGTTTGCCGTACCCTTATACCATTCTGTACCCTTTATCTGCTGGTAGGGTGAGAGAACGTGGACGCCGCCGAAATTTCTGTCGAGATCCCAAGCCGAACCGTTACCGATATAATCGTTAAGTACGAGCGGTTGATACTGTGTCAAAACACCTACCGTGTCGATACCGGAGTTGGCACAGTTTGAAAGAGGAAAGTCGATAATTCTGTATTTTCCTCCGTAAGGTACTGCGGGTTTTGCTATCTTCTTTGTCAGTACACCAAGACGGCTTCCCTGACCGCCTGCCAAAAGCATGGCAAGGCATTCTGTTTTACGAGCCATAAAAATTCCTCCTTTTATGAAATACTATTTAAAACTAAATTAAACTGCGAATAAGGATATTCGTCTTTCGGGTTTTCGGCTATAAGTTCAAAAGCCTGTGCAAGTCTTTCCGAATACGTTCTGAGTTTCCCCTCATTGTAAGTGAAAGCTTCGACTATGCCCTTGAAAGCCTCGTTGTTAAAGTCACTGCCCAAGTCGAAATCGACTTCTTCGCTGAGATATTGCACATCGGTTGCCGCCCTGTGAAAGCTGTTTTCATCACCCGTGTCTATATACTCTCTTATTTCGTAGGCTATGACTTTGACTCCCTCGACGAAATCTTCTTCATTTGACTTCCTGCTTTTAACGCCCGATACTCCGGCACGAACGGAAAATATACCTATTACTATTCCGATAATGCCAAGGGCGATCACTATTTTCTTTTTCATTTCTTACTTGCCTTTTTGGTGTCTTTTTTGACCGCCGATTTACGCTTTAAATATATTGCGCTGTTTGGCGGAAGTGCAAGGGTAAGGCTTTGATCCTTTCCGTGCATCGGTTTCTTTTTGGTCGTGACCCTCGTTTTCGGACCTCTGCCCTCACCGCCGAATTTCTTGTCGTCGGAATTGAGGATCACCTCATACGTTCCCGGTGTATCTACACCGAAAGAATAAGTTTCTCTGTAGACGTTAGTCAAGTTGCATACGGCAACTATTTCTTCACCCTTGCTGTCCTTTCTTAAGAAAGCTATGCATGAATTGTCTTTATCATCGCTGACAAGCCACGAAAAGCCTTCCCAGCTGTAGTCGATTTCCCACAAAGCAGGGTGCTTAAGGTAAATCTTATTGATAGCTTTCGTGTATTCCTTAAGCTGTCTGTGTTTTTCGTAGTCAAGCAAGAGCCAGTCAAGACCTTGATCGTATTTCCATTCGATGAACTGACCGAACTCCTGACCCATGAACAGAAGTTTCTTTCCGGGGTGAGCCATCATATATCCCAAGAAAGACCTCATTCCGGCAAACTTTTCTTCATACGTT
>CAYWDD010000219.1:0-2810 GCA_964456935.1 uncultured Faecalibacterium sp.
GCACTTGACTTGACAATCTGCCGGGTGCCGGGGCGGAGGGGCGGCAAGCGGTGGCAACGTGCCACACCAAGCGGCTATGCCGCTTGGTGTGGTCGTTGACGCCGCCGGGAGGGCAAAACTACAATAGTATGTCAAACTTCACAAATTTGTATTGATTTAGCTAAGTGCATATGATAAAATATAACAAACTAACAATATGAAGGGATATGATATAATGTTTTTAGCTAAGACTTTTAAGTCAATTGTCGCATTTCTTATGTCGGCTTTGATGACGTTTTCTTCGATCGTAGCTGCGGATAATACGAAAATGCAGGTTGAAAATGCAACCGATACGTTCGTCCAAAGTGAAACCTCAAACCAAGCAGATATCGATCTGTATCCGATAGTTATAGTTCCCGGAATAAATCATTCAAAGACATATCTTTGCGATGAAAACGGAAACATAAAAACAAATTCGGACGGTGAGGAGATCGGAGGAACGCTCCTTTATTTTGATACGGACGAAATGAAAAAGCAAATACCGAAACTGATAGTTCCGCTGTTTAAAATGTTGATTACGCAAAAGGATAACGGATTTACAGATAAGGTATACGAAGTTTGCAAGAACATCTTCTCTGTTCAGTCAACCGATGAAAACGGAAACAACATCAATAATATAGTCACGAAAAAGTATAATTATCCTATTTCTCAAATGAGTGAAGATGAAAAATCATGGGTATACAGAATGATACCGATGCAAAAACTCACCGATGAAATAGGGGAGGACATGGTTTATTTCTTCACGTTCAACCTCTTTGGTAATGTTATGGATTCCGCTAAAGAGCTGGACGAGTATATTCAGTTTGTAAAAAAATCCACAGGAAAAGATAAGGTCACACTTATGAATGTCAGCCTTGGCGGAAGTGTATTTACGGCATATCTTGATGAGTACGGAAGTAAAGACCTTCATCAAGTTGTCAACGTTGTTGCCGCCCTTGACGGAACGGATATCGTAGCTGATCTTATGTCAAGACAGTTTAATCTCGATGATGAGTATTTTTATCACGAATATCTTTCAATGATAGCCGATGAGAATTTCGGCGATATTGCTTACGGATATCTCATAAATGCCGCACTTAGAATTTTCCCGAAATCTGTTTTTCAAGGCACAGTTACCCGTGCAATGGACGCTTTACTTGAACAGCTTATGATAAACTGCCCTCAAATATGGGCTTGCGTGCCCGGTGCGAGATATGATGAAGTTTTCTCAAAATACTTTAACGGTAATGAAAAAG
The DNA here is from genome assembly GCA_964456935.1 of uncultured Faecalibacterium sp. Taxonomy (GTDB): domain Bacteria; phylum Bacillota; class Clostridia; order Oscillospirales; family Acutalibacteraceae; genus UBA6857. The sequence goes on from CAYWDD010000219.1 coordinate 1,275, forward strand.
CGGAACTTCAAGCTAAACTTAATCGCTACCATGAGGCACAGCTGAATTTGAGAGAAAATGTTATCTCTGCTGTTTCTTCCGGGGTACGCATCGACAATATCTGCGGAAGCGACCTTGACTACGGCGAGGTTGAGTATTCGTTCTTTAATATTGTTAAGTCGGCAGGGAGCGTAAATTCCGATGGAATTATTCCTTTGTATTCGGCAGGAATGGGTGCTACGGGTGCATCTTCGGGAAGAACGCTTGATTCGGACGGAAAGTATGTAAATGATAAGCATACGGTCGATCTTTCGACTTCTGCTTTGCCCGATAATACTTGGGTATTTGTTTCACAGCATCATGAAGTCGGTAACAACAGTGCCGTTTTGAATCTTGCAAAGGCAATAATAGTCACACCTGATGAAGTAAAGACTAACTCATCAAACGAAAAGTATCCGATGTTTAACGGCTCCGAATATGATAAGCAACTTCGTCGCTGGCGACTTCCGGACGCTAAAAATATAGATACTTCAACGCTTTCCGATGAAGATGCGGCTGAACTTTCGGCAGCTATTGTTCAAGCCGAGGCGGCACTTGACAATACTATAGCCGATCAGCAGGCGATCGATGAGGCTCAGACAAGACTTGAAAACATAATGCAAAAGCTTGGTGCATTTGAACCGAAAGAAGAAGAATCTCTGCTTTTGCCGATTTTACGAAAAATTGCCGAATATATAAGTTTGGCACTTCTTAAAATCTACGGCTCTAACGGATTTTCGGACGGTGTTTCACTTGCACAAAGATTTAGCGAAATAGCAAGTGAAAGGTCGTATCTCCTTGCATGATCGAATCGTAAACCCGACTGCACCGTGCGTGCGGTCGGGTTGATTGCTTTCATTTTATGTTTTTCGGTAAGGTTAGTTTTTCAGCGGCGAATCCGACACTCCGCTCGCCTTCGGCTCGGGAGTGCACGGCTTCGCCGCTCCGCCCGCCCTGCGGGCGGGCTTCCCACCAACAAAAAAGCTGCCCCGACAGGCAGCTTTTTATTTATCAAACCTTATTCAACCGTAACAGTTCCGTCCTCTGAAACCGTGATTTTCATACCGGTCTTGACATATTCAAGGAATTCGTCACCAAGATTGTCAACTGTCGGCATCGACCGGTCTGTCCAAACTTCCGAAAGAACCGCACCTGCTGCAGCAAGTGAGTCGATCTCCTTTGAGAACAGTAAGCAAGCCGGGTTTCTTCCCATAGCTGTTGCACAGTAGAGAACCATGCCGCCCGTGGTCGAACCTATCGTCTGAGGTAAGCAAAGTGCTACACCTGCCATCGGCTTGTTGTATATATCGGCATTGTTCTGGTCGCCGCACTTTGCCTCTTTGTCACCGAACATGAGTGAATGCTGAAATGATGCGAGGGTATTGAAACCACCGTGAGAAACGAGAGCCGTTGCCTCTGCTTTGCCGGGTACTACCGGCCTGCCTTTAAAAGTTTTCATAATGCTTATACCCCCTTAGTGATCTTTTCAAGAATTTCAGCGCTTGTGTAATATCTTGA